>NZ_JBEZFT010000102.1:0-23962 GCF_040649595.1 Kribbella sp. NPDC048915
CTGGCACAACGACCGAATCGGAGCACCCGTACTCCGGTCCATAACCGCCTACGACCACTGAGATCCCAGGCCCAGCCGTGCATCAATCATCTAGGTAGCAGCCAGCACAGAGGTCTGGCTGCCCGTCGGCGGCACGAGCCCTGATGGGCGCGACCCTGCCGCATCGGCCGCACACCCTGGGAGGTGCTTGGTAGCAGCCCGTGCAGACTGGACCATCTGCGGTATTGGCATGAACTGGACGCTGGGCACCGCAACGCACACATGCCCGCTGGGGACGCGGGGCGCAGGTTTGACAGAACACCGCGTCGTTGTCGCTCCGATTCGTTGGTGGCCTGAGCTGCCCGCATCTGTCGCACGCCTTCCAGAACAGCTCAGGGTCAGCGCGATAGCAGCGCCGGCAGATCGCTCCTTCAGCGACTCGCCGGACGATGTGGCCATAACGCCCGCAGCGGGCGCACTCCCGCAGCTCGGACCGGCCTGCACACCACCCGCAGCACCGGCCCGCAGCCGTGACCCGCGGCAACATGCGGTCACGGCGCCCGCAGATCGCACACGACGGCTGGCTGACCGCCTCACCGTAGCCGTCAGCCTCCAACTGCCGCAGCACCCGCACCAGCGCCACGGGGCAGTGCGGCGACGGGTTGACGAACGCGTCGGGCTGCTCGGACAGGTGCCGATCGAGCGCGTAAACAGCAGCTGGGTCCCAGGCCTTCGCCCGCACGAGGATCGCCTCGGCGGCTTCCTCAGTAAGCCTCGGCCGAATCCGGGCTTGCAGCTGTCCGATCAGGCACTCTCTGGCCTCGGCGAGTCTGCGATCCAGCTGTCGGCTTCGGGTCACGACTTGCCCGGCCGACGGATCACCGTTTTGGGTGGCGTGAGTGGTGTCGCAACCGTCTTGGCACCCGAGGCCTTGCGAATCTCCGTGTTGACGACCTCCGGCTTGATCAGGTCGTTCGGGGTGCACTGCAGGATGTCGCACAGCGCGACGAGGGTGTCCATGCTCATCCGCTGCGGGGGCTGGGTCACCAAGCGGTACACCTGTTCACGTGACAGCGTGACGCCGCGCTCGGCCAGGAGCGGCACCAGGTCCGAGGTCTGGAACAGGTCGCGCTCGGCCATCAGGTGCCGGAGCCGCCACTGGTAGCCCATCTTCTTGATCACGCCATCACGTCCCAGTCGTCACCGAGTCGGTTCTTCAACGCCGCCTCCAGCAGCTTGTTGCGGTACTCGTTCGAGACTCCCATGTAGATCGCCGTCGTGGCGGCGTGCGAGTGGCCGACTTGCTCCTGCACGAAGCGGGCCGGATACCCGAACTCGGTCAAGTGGGTGATGTAGCTGTGCCGCAGGCAGTGCAGATCCAGGTCCTTGTCGAGTCCAGCTGACTCACGCGCGGCGACGAACGCTTCGTTGATCGACCGCGGCGAGAGCCGCCCGGCCCGCTCGGTCACCCAGAGGGCGGGATGGCGCCCGGGCGAGAACTGCGGGCGAATCTCGGCCACCCACTGCTCGAGCACTCCGACGACCCAGTCCATCTCCGGGACCGTAAGCACGGTCCGCCGTTTGGGCGGCGAGCCCTTCTGGGCCTTACCGAATCGAACCATCACGCTGCCGAAGCTGCCGAACTGCGGGGCCTTCCGGTTACGCCGCAAATCGACCAGGTCGAGCCGGGACGACTCCGTACGGCGGGTCCCGAACGCGTAGACCGCCTTGAGCACCGCGGCGTCCCGCAGAGCGGCCATCGCGCCTTTCCGGCCCTGGCCGCGGATCCTGCCGGGTCGGGCGTCGGCGGCGTCAAACAAGGCCTGGACCTCGTCATAGTCCAGCGGGCGCCGGCGCGGGTCGCCCTCGTACTCGACGGTGTGCAGCACCGAGTTCCCCTCGTGGAACACCTGCTGCGGCACCTCACCGAACCGCTCCAAGCACACCCGCGCCCAGTCGTACCGTGCGTCGAGCAGATACCCCACGAACAGCCCGATCGTCACCTCGTAGTTGCGGGCCGTCGACATGCGGATCGGATCGTCCCCGCTTCGCAGATGAGCGATGAACGCCTCGCCCTCTGCCGGCGTCCACTGCCACGGATACAAACCAGTGAACTCCCCCATCCGCCCGATCAGCCGCAACCGCGAGCCGATCGTCTCCGGCCTCAGCAACCGGGCCGCCTGCTGCCGCGCCCAGCCCTCCTTCATCGCGCCGAACACAGCCGACGCCGGGTCGAGGTGGACCACGTTGCGGGCCAACAACAGGTGCGCTGCCCCGGGCTCTTCGATAGGCACCGACCCGTTGTATCAGATGCAACAATGTTGCCGCCAGGACCTGCACTGCTGGTCATCGCATGATCTGAACGCGTAGCCGATGACCTCGCAGGCTCGTGACCAGCACACTCAACCTTTCCGGCGCTGGGCGGAGAGTTGCATCGGATGCAATTCCTCCCGTTTGTGCTCCGGAACGTTCGCCCCGTCGCACTTTCCGCACCGCCACACACCGCCCACGGCACCAGCATGCGCTTGGCTATCAGCTCATGTCGCCGTACGGCGACCGGTTCGGCGGCGAGAGGCTGATTCCCTCGACCTGTGCCTTGGACCGGATCGCATCCTCGGACTGGCCCAGCTTGACGCTCATTACACCAACGGGCGTGTTCGCCCCGGCCAGTTCACGCAACTGTCGCGTCTGGTCATCGCTCCACTCCTCGCCGCTGTGACGGCTCGACTTCGCCTGAACCACTGTGCTTCCCTCCTCCGTCCGAGTCGTTGCTCCTGGCATCCAGTACCCAGCCAGACGCCCCACTCACGCAGATTGCGCGGGCCTCCGCCGTGGCCCGCTCCGATCCAGCGAGGGTAGAAACTGTCGGCAGGGGGTGGGATCGTGTTGTGGTATGGAGCTGACTGCCCGGGATTTCGAGCGGATACCGCGGACGAATCTGCGTGTGCCGGTGCGTGAGTTTGCTCGGTTGTGGCTGGCGGCTGAGCGTCGCGGCGATGCTCTGGCAGCTGAGGGTCGGGGCGACTGGTACTTGACCGGCGTGCAGATCACATGTCGCTGGCTGGCGTGTGCGTTCGTGACCTTCAACTTGCCGTCGGGAGCTGTCCGTGAACGCGCGTACGCTCCGATCACCGGTACCAGGCGGAAGGCATACGAGGAGCTGATCGCTGCGGAGGCTGAGGCTGCGGAGCGTGCGGTAGCTCGGGGTGGGTTGCCGGGTCGTCCGGGTCTGGCTGAGGGTGCGATGGCGACCTTGGCGTGGGCGTGGCGGCGTTCGGGTGTGCCGCCGATCGATATTGACCACGCGCAGGCGGGCTGACGACAGGTCGTTCGGCCCTCCCACGAGAAGCGGGCCTCAGGAGCCGTCGTTCGGCATCCCGAGGCCCGTTCTCGTCCGGCTGGGGGTTCCTCCACCCCAACAGTCAGGTGGCCCGTCGGCGTGGGTGGTGTGTTCCGGCGGTGAGTCCGGAGGTGATGGTGCGGTCGGCTTCGGTGCGGGGTAGGCCGATGCGCCCGGCTGCGGATACGAGTTCGTCGCGCGCGATGTGCGGGTCGAGCAGTTGCGCGCCGACGAGCTGGCCGAGTGCGAAGGCGGCGCGGTTGAGGGTGTCGTTGCGGTGGCCGGGTGTGGCGGCGAGGACTTTGTCGAGTTCGCCGGTGAGGGCCGCGAGGGTGTACGCGCTCGTGTTCTTCAGGTCGGGTGTGGTCCGCCGTTGTACGTCGGCGAGCTGTGTCGTGTCGAGGGCGTTGATGATCCATCTGGGCAGCGGCCGGGGTGACACGCTGCGGTCGGCGAGGTAGCGGCCGGCGGCGGTGATCGAGCCGGCACCGACGACGTAGCCGCCGTGTCCGCGGGTGTCGATCTTCCATCCGATGCGGCCGGCGCTGTTGCCGAGCTGCTCGGCGGCCGGTTGGCGGTAGTACAGGTGTTGTCCTCCCGAGGGGGTGGTCACGGTGTAGGTCGGCGGTAGCGAGGCGGCATGGTCGCCGGCCACGAGCGCGAGGACGTCGGCACCGCTTGCCGCGCCGCGCTCCCGCCAGGGTTCGGGTGCTTCGTCACGTGGGTTCTTGGGCTGGTCCAGGTCCACGACGAGCAGGCCTGAGGGTCCGGCGGCGACGCCGATGTTGTACGGGGCTTTGCGCCAGGTGCCGGCGATCGTGAGGTGGTCGGTGGTTGCTTGGTGTTCCCAGTCCTTGCGCACTGCGGGGACCTTGCGTCCGGGGACGAGCGGGAAGACGGCCATGCCGTGGTCGGCGTGCCAGTGTGCGGCGCGGCTGAGTGCCTGGTGGTCGGTGTCCGGCACTGGCCGAGCCCGGCGGCCGCTGGTCACGGTTCGAGGCCTTTCCGGTCGGGGTGTACTCGTTCGCTGCGGACTCGTTGTGCGGTCTGCTCTGTGGCCGGCTGTGTGGGCTGGTGCGTGTCGGCGTCGCGGAGTTCGAGGTAGACGCGGACGCCGAACGATCCGCGGTTGGGGTAGGCGCGGTCGGCGCCGGCGACCTGGAACTGGTCTCGCAGGTGCTCGACCAGTCGGGCGATCTCGTCGGGTTCTCCGGACAGCCGGACCTTGATCGTCATGCGGTCGCCTCCTGGTTCACGGCGGGCCAGGCGGATGTGCGGGTGTCGCCGTTGAACACCACGGTCAGCGGGCCGCGCTCGCAGAGCCCGTCGAAGTCGGTGCGGCCGGGAATGTCGTCGTCGGGGCAGGGCACGGTGACGGCGTAGTCGTCGCCGTCCTCGGTCTGGAACACGATCCACGGGGTGCCGTCGCGGTCGATCACCACAGGGGTGAGCGCGCGAGACACCAGCTCGATCAGTTCGTCGTAGGTCGTTAGCCGGGTTCCGTTCGGGACGCGTCCAGGCATGATCAGCTCTCTTCCGTAGCAGTGGTGGCAGTGGCGGTGGTGATTGGCCGGCCGTAGTGGGCGAGCTGGGGCACGCGCAGGTGCGGCCAGTGCCCGTCGGCCAGGAGCGTGTCGGTGTGGGTTCGCCCGGGCGTCCAGGTGGGGGCGTCGTCGCTGCCGGGCAATGGTGTGGTTTCGCGGGCGTGGGCGTAGAGGATGCTGGCCAGGTCGATCCCCCATCCGTCGGTCAGGTCGGGGCTTCTACCACCGGGGAACTGGTCGGTGTCGTTGGTGTCGTCGGCGTACCGGACGGTGATGGTGAGGTGTTCGGGGTAGCGGCTCGGGTCTTCGGCGCGCAGCTGCTCGAGGCGCGCTTGGGCGGTGGCGGTGAACCGTTGCCGGTACTCGGCCCGGTCACGCTTCTCCAGCTGGATGAACTGGTACTCGACGTCCTCGATGTGCTCCAGCTCGGCGAGCGTGAGCCGGTCGCGTGAGGGGGTCCATCGATCGCCGAACAGGCACTGGCCGATGTGGTTGAGGCTGGCGTCGTAGGCCTCGAACATGCCGAGGTCGTCCAGTTCGTAGACGCTGTTGACCACGATCTCGATCGGTTCGGTGCGATAGGTCAGCAGGTACTCGTCGTTGTAGCCGACGGTGCTGTGCAGCAGGCCTTCGACGCCGGCGGCTTCCCACGATCCGCGTCGGCCGGCGGTCACTGCCTCGGTGCTGCCGAGGTTCGCAGCGACTGTGGCGAGCAGGTGTGTGATGAACTCCGCGCCGTCGCCGGGCCGCTGGCCAGCGTTGATCGCACGAATCGCGCGCGTGACCGCGGTCGCGGCCACCTGGAAGTCGTCCGGTTCCGGCGGCAGAGTTTCCGGTAGTGGTCCGTTCAGGTTCGGGTCGTCGGGGTTCGGGGGTTCTACCAGCATCATCGATCTCCTTCGGTAGTTGACGGTTACGTGTCAGTTGCCGGGTGGCCGAGAGGCCGGACCTGGGGCGAGGTCCGGCCGACTGCGGGCCGGTCAGGCCTCGTCCTCGTACGGGTTCTCGCGGTGGAGTACGGCGCGCAGCCGGGCGCCGATCCACTCACCGACAGCGGGGGTGACGGCGTTGCCGTATCCGTCGACCTGGTCGCGGGCCGATCCCCACACGACGTAGGAGCCTTGGTGGTCGCCGAAGGTGACGTCGAAACCGCAGCCGCGGCCGATCTCGTGGGCGCCCATCATGCGGAAGTAGCAGTCTTCGAGCTTCAGTTCGGCCAGCGCGGTACGCCATTCGGCGGCGAGGACAGCCGTGGTGTCGCGGGAGGTGAGGGTGCCGAACGGGTCAAGGACCGGGTGGGGCGCGGTCTCGGTGCCGGTCGATCCGTTCTGCTTGTACCAACCGGAGAACAGCAGCCCCGGGGTCTGCTCGGCCGTGACGGTCGGCATCGCCTCGGCGTGCACCGTCGGGGTCGTGTTCTTCCGGAACGGCACCACACCACCAGACAGCGCGGCCGACGGGCGGTCAGTCAGCCCGGTGGAGAGTAGCCCCATGGTCTGCGATCCGACCTGTGTCGGCAGCGGCTCGGCGGCGCCGCGGGCGGCGCCCTGGTAGTTGTCCACGGCAAGCAGCACGGCCTTTTCGTGGGTGGCGGTGACGGTGTCCATCGGCTGGGTGATGTGCTGACCGTCGCCGTTGTGCCGGTGCGCCACCATGACCTGCCCGGTGGACAGGATCGCGGTCTCCTGCTGGCTGGTCTGCGTGGACAGCGGCTGCCAGGGGTGCCGCTCGGACCCGCGGGCTGCCTTGGCAGGCATCAGTACGGCGGGGAACTCGGCGAACCGCTGTCGGCATCGTTCGGCACGGGCCATCGTCGTGGCTGCCAGCGGCTTGTCCCGGTCACCGATGCGGGTGCCGAGGTTGGTCAGGTCGAGGGCGTCCAGGGACGGCGTGAACGACGGCACGACAGCCTTGCGGCAGCGCGGGCACCGGTAGTCGTACTGCTTGCCGTAGCAGACCGTCCCGGTCGCGGGGATGCCGGTGCGCCAGGTCCACACCGCCTCGACAACGGCCGAGCAGTGGTCGCACCAGGCCGCCGGCCGGTGCTCCAGGTCCGGGGTGGGCAGAGTCTTGTCCCAGAACACCCAGTAGCCGCGGTCGCGGGACTGCCCGACCCCGAAGAACATCGAGTTCAGGTACAGGATCTTGTGCCGGTAGCCCAGGTTCTCGAACTGCTTGAGCCACCAGCGGTGTGTGGACCCGTCACCGACCTTCCGCTTGCCGGGTACGAGGTGTCCCCAGGACTGCAGCTGGGTCGTGCACTCCACGAGGATGAGCCGCGGGTGGTGCTGCGCGGCGTAGTGCAGCACGCAGTTGGCCGTGGCCCGGTCACGCTCGGAGCGGGTGACTCGTTCGTCGTAGTCGGGGTCGTCCAGGTCGAACAGCGTCAGGCCCTGCTCGTAGGCCTTCATCGTGTTGGCCGGCGAGTGGTTGACGCAGGACACGCCTGCCGCCAGCAAGTCGCCCGGGGGCAGGTCGCGGGCGGAGTGGTAGTCGGCGGAGTCGGGGTTGGCCAGGTCGGCGATCCAGTGCTCGGTGGTGGGGTGGTTCGCCTCGTGGACCTCGACCTTGTAGGCGTTGTGGTTCGCGGCGGTGATCACGTCGAACCCGGCCCGCTCGATGCCCTGCGTCAGGCCACCGAACCCGGAGAACAGGTCAACGGCGACGAGGGTGTCGTGCCGGAAACGCCGGCGTACTGGCGCGGGACGGTGCGTGGCGACGCGACCGCTGCTCATCGCTTGGCTCCTTTGCGCTTGGGCTGGTTGGGGACGATGTAGAGCTCGGGGCAGCAGTACGGTGAGCCGCACTTGTGCGCCGGCGTGCACCAGGCCTGGCACGCGGTCCTCGATACGTTCTTGATTCGCCGGGTCCTCATGGGATCTGTCGCCTCCCGCTGGTGGGCTTGTGTGACGGCAGCCCCGTCCTTTGGGGCCTGCCGGCTACTGCCGTCTGCCGGGCCGCTAGAGGCTCCGAAGTCAAGGGGTTCTCGGCTGGTGGACAAGGAAATAAGCGAGCGCAGCGAGCGCCGCCGTCCTCCAGGCGAGAACCCCTTGACTTTGGAGGGGGCGGTCTGGCACCGCCCGCCAAACCCAGCCACAGAGGCTTTCCCTTCCCCGGCCGGAGGCCGGGGCCGCTCTCCCGCCCGCCAGGGGCGGGAGAGCCTGGCCAGCGCCTTTAGTCGTCGTAGCCGCCGAGTTCCAGCACCGGGCCGTGGTCATCACTGGCCTGCTCGGTGGTGCTGACCCGTGCGGTGGTGGCGTGGTCGGTGTGGGTGTCGTCGGCGTGCCAGCGGGCGAGTTCTTCGGCGCGGGCCTCGGCGTCGTCGGCTGCCGCGTGGCGTTCTTCGGCTTCGCGGCGGTGCTGAATCTCGATCAACGCCCGCTGCGCCCGGCGCACCGCTTCGGCGGTCTCGTCTGCGGACGGAACCCGCGGCACATCGGATTCCGCGACCTGTTCTTCGTCGGCGGCCACCTCGCGGATGTCGGCCGGTGCCAGATTCTCCTGCGCGGCACGGTCCTCGACCGGCTCGGCTGGCTTGGCTTTGTCGGCCTCCGCGACCGCTTCGGGAGTGTTGCCGTCGGCCACTATCTCCGCGTCAAGGTATTCGTCGTCAGCGACGTCGGGTTCCGTGACCTTGCTGGGCAGCTGGTCGTCAACGAGTTCGGCTTCTACGAACTCGTCGCCCAGCTGGGCGGTCGCGAAGTCTCGAGCGCGGGCTTCGGCGACCTCGGTCAGGTCGTGCTCATCGACCACGTCGAACTCGTCGGCGGCGGACTGCTCAGCATCGGCGGTGTCGAGCCATTCCTCGGGGGTGGGTCCGTCGTCGCTGTTGTCGATGCCGCGTTCCTCCAGTTCGGCCTCGGCGCGTTCGGCGTTCGCGCGGGTTTCTGCGGTGTGCGCCCACCAGACGGCGCGGGCGTCGTCCGCGAGCTGCAACTCGGCGGCGCGAGCGTCCAGAGCCTGGGCCAGCGCTTTGGCCTGCTCTGCTTCGGCGAGCAGCTGCTCACGCATGGTGCCGTCGTCGCGGGCGGCGGCTTCGGCGGCACGGAGTGCAGCGGTGCGGCGTTCCCGTTCTGCGGACTGGCGGGTGCCGGCGAGTTCCTCGGCGACGTACGGCGGTGCCCATGCCTTCTCGCGTTCGTAGGCGCGGACGCGAACCCGCAGTTGACCGTTCGACATCTCGGTCTCCGCGCGGTCAGCCTCCGGTCTGCCGAGTGCTCGCCACGCGGCGCGCCAGGAGGCGTATTGCTCGACCTGACCCGGCTTGGGTGCCTTGCCGAGCGCGTCGTCTGTGGCCTCGTGGGCCATGACTTCGCGGTGCGCGGCCACCGTTCCGGCGCGGCGAATCCACTCGTCGCGTTCGTTGCCGGGCTCGGTCGGTGGCTGGTCGAAGGCCTCAATCGCCCACTGCGGCCGTTCGGCGGCAACCTGTTCGCCGAGCTGGGCGGCGCGTGCGTCGGCCTCGGACGCGAGGCTGGACAGGTATGCCGACCACTTGGGGTCCTCGATCTGCGGGAGCCGGTCAGTGAAACTGTCGCCGAGTGGATCGAGTGTGCCGGCGGTGTTTTTGATCCGGTCTTGGATGACGTAGCTGACCTTGCGGGCGTCGTCCAGCGAGCGCTGCTGGATCGCGTCGGTCAGGACCTGGCGCGGGTCGTGTCCGGCCAGCTCGGCTCGGCGCAGCAGCGTCTGGAGGGTGCCGGCGCCGTCCTCGACGGCCAGCTTGGTGCGCTGGTCGGGCGTGAGCACCCCGGCGTCGGTGAGTTCGTCCAGCCAGCGGGCTGTGCGGCCGGCGGTGGCGAGCGCGATGCCGTCGGCGAGCAGTTCGGCCGGTGTCCGGAGCCGATCGGCGTCGGCGGCGTCTTCGGCGGCGGTCCGCAACGCCGACAGCTGCGGGTCGTCCATGTCGAACGCGGCGCGCAGCACCGACAGCGCCGACCGTTTCGCGGCGTCGTTGGTCTCGCCGTATTCGGCTTCGCCGGACAGTGACTGGGTGACGACGTGCGCGGTGTTCGCGACCCGCCCGCGGCTCATCGCGACGTACAGCGCATACACAGACGTGTTCTGCGTGGCGACCAGGTGACTGGAGTCAACGGTCAGGCCTTGGGAGGAGTGGACGGTGGCGGCGTAGGCCAACGCCACCCAGTCCTGGACGTAGGTCGCGGGCAGCACCATGGTTTCGTCAGCCACGGGCTGGCGGGTGCCCCGGGTCAGCGGCGCGACCCGCAGCCCGCCGTCGTCCAGGACCTCGACCACCTTGAACTCGTCGCGGTTGAACGCGGCCCGCTTGTTGCCGCGGTAGCCGTTCAAGTGCCACGCGTTGAGCCTGGTCTGGATCAGGTCGCCGGCACCGACCCGGTTCCCGGTCGAAGACAGCCAGGCGGTGCGCTCGTCGTCCACCTGGCCGTACCCGACCAGCCGCGCACGCAGCTGCGCGGACAGCTCGGCCGCCTGGGCGTTGGTGTCCACGATCAGCAGGGCATGGCGCCCGTTGAGATGGTCGGCCAGCCACGCGTCCGCCGCCGACCGTTGCGCGGCTTCGAGGTGTCCGCCGTCGAGAATGCGTCCCTGCTTGTGGTACTCGCCGAGCACCGACTCGTCGCCCTCGCGAAGCCGCAGCGACGCCGGTCCTTCCCATCCGGCGGTGAAGCGGCGGGTTTCGCTCAGCTCATGGTGCAGTGCGTTCGCGGTCACCAACTCCATGCCGCCGCCGGCACCGACCGCGGCGAGCTGGCGGTGGTCACCAACCAGCAGCAGCTTCGCGCCGGCGTCGCCACAGTAGGTCTGGATCTGGGCCAGGTCAGTGGTGTTGGCCATCGCGGACTCGTCCACGACCACCAGATCGCCGTCGCGCAGCGACCAGGCCTGGTCCTCGGTCGCGGCCGACCCGTCGCCGAGCCGCTGCTGGGTCATCAGCCACCGGGTGATGTTCTTCGCGGTGACGCCGTCGACCGCGAGCACCTCGGTCGCGACCTGGGACGCGGCCAGCCCGACCAGCCGTCGCTGCTGCCCGCCCCACAGGCTCGGGTCTTCCCACGCCTTCGCCAGCGCGCCGACGACGCGGGACTTGCCGGTGCCGGCCGGGCCGACGAGCGTCTCGACCTTCGCGCCGGAGGTGAGAACGCCGCGCACCGCGGCCTCCTGATCGGCGCCGAGCTGGAGACCGTCGGCAGTCAGCCGCTCCACGAACGCCTGCACGCACGGCAGGCTCATCGCGACGGCGCCGCGGGCGTAGCCGGACGCGGCGAGCTGCCGTTCGGCCTTGACGTGATCCGGGGTCACGTACCGGGTCGCGCCCGGAGCCGAGTACGCCGACGAGCCGTCACCCCGGCGCAGCTCGTCCGGCAGGTCCGAGAGTTCGCCGGCGCTGTGGCCAGGACGGTCGGCATCGACCTGCTGCGCGAGCTTCAGGCCGCGCTCAGTGAGCCGATCCAGTAGCCGCGCGATCTTCGCCGGTTTCATGTTTCCGAGGTTGTCCGGCAGCGCGTTGCTGATCGCGCGGGTCAGGTCCGCCTGCCGCCAGGTCGCGTGCTTGGCCTGCACGTCGGCCAGCGCCGTCTCGAGAACCTTGGCCTGGTTGATGCGGCCCGGCAGCCACTGGCGTTGCTGCAACGCGAGCACGTCGCGGGCGACCTTGCCGAGTCCCCCGCGGACCTCGGCGCGCAGCTGCCGGTCCCACCGCTCCAGCCGCTGCTCGACGGTCTCACCGTCGTGGGACTTGGCCTTGCGGGTCGCCAGCGACGCCTCCTGCTGGATGTAGGCCATCTCCAGGTTGTTCGGCTTGCGGCCCATCTTGGCCTCGAACGCGGCCACCATCGGCGCGGTCTTCTTCGTGATCGCCTTGCGGCGCGAGGAGAACAGGTCCATCGCGGCCTGGTCGATGCCGACGATCTCGCGGGCCTTGCCGTCGGGCCGCTCCTTGAACTGCACGCCGAGTGCCTTGATCAGGTGCTGTTCCATCACTCGCTCGCCGACCGCGCCGGCAGCCGGTTTCCATCGGTGCAGCGCCTGCCCGTCGATGGTGCGCCACTTGCCGTCGGGTCCCTGCACGCGGTTGAGGATCGCGTTGTGGATGTGCAGCTGCGGGTCGTGCTCGCGGCTGTCGTGCTGGAAGAACGACGCGATCGTCCAGCCGTGCGCGTCGGCCCACCGACCCGTGACACCGCCGAAGCGGCCGACGCGGGTGTAGCCGGCCTTGTCCTGCAGGTAGTTCAGCGCCGCCACGTTCCCGGCCCAGATCGCGTCCTCGACCGCCTGGCGGTGCTTGCCCCACTGCACCGCTTCCCGCTCCGCCCGGTGCACCGCACCGCGGTAGTGGTGCACCGCTTCCCGGTCCAGCGGTGCACCGGTGCGCTCGGCGTCAGCCAGTGCGGCTTCGAGTGCACCGCGCGCCCGCTCCGCTGCGGTGCGGGCCTGGACCTCCTGGGCCTCGAACGCGGTGTGCAGGACCGTGACCGACTTCTGCGGACTGAACGTGGCGTCGTGGAACGACACGTTCTTGCGCACCGCTTTGCCTGCCAGTGCACGCAGATCGGCGCGGCGCTCCGGTGATGCACCGGGCTCCTTGGCCAGCGCATCGGCGTACACCTGTTCCTCGGACTTGTAGTTGCGGCCGGTGTGGCCGAGGGTCTCGGCCTCGTCCCATCGCGCCGGGTCCCGGAACGCCTCGTCGCGCGGGTCGATGAACCGCTCATACAGCGCGGTCATGTCCTGGTTGTTGACCTCGCCGGACAGCCCGAGCGCCTCCGCGCCCGTGCCGAACCACTGCCCGGGCGGCTCGCCGGCCGCCACGGCGCCGGTGTAGTAGTTCTCCCGGCCGGTCGCGACCGAGCCGGTCAAGTAGCTGGCACTGTGACCGCTGCGCACGCTCAGCACGAGGCACCCCCAGCCCCCCGCGCGCCCGTCGCGCCCGGCGCAGCAGCGGCGCCAGCCACCGCCGGCGGCAGGCCGACACGACGACGCGAAGCGGAGTCAAGGCTCCATTTGATCGTGATGCATGGGTGTGCATCATCAATCTTTGGTCTGTGGTCTCTGCTGCTGGCTGTTGCTCGAACGGATTCTGAGGTGATGGCTGCTAACGCGCTGGTTGCATGGTGACTGGTGGTAGCTCGGTTGCTCTTGGGTTTGTTCATCGGCTGCTGCTCGATTCGAGTTCGCGGCTGCTGTTGGTCTCGGTGGTGATCGCGTTGTTGGCGTCGTCCGGGTTGCCGTCGGGGTTGTCGGCGGTGATGTTGTCGGGGTCGGTTTCACCGGCCTCCGTGACGAGTTGGAGCTGACCGCGGATCTGCGGTGTCGCGGGATCGCGGTCGCCCGCCCCGGAGCCAGTGGAGTCGGCCCACCCGGCGAGTTCGGCGAGGCGCTTGGCGCGGGCGGTGCCGACACCGGTGGCTCGGCGGATGGCGCGCTGGCTCATCGGCTCGCCGTTTTGCTCGGTCGCGGAGTGGTGGCGCACCACCACGAGCAGTTCGTCGTCGGTGCGCTCGTCGCTGGCCGAGGAGTGCGGCCTGGGGGTCGCCTCGGTGCGGCTGGCGGTGCGGTGCGGTTCGTGCACCGGTGCGGGCGCACCGCCAGAGGTGTTGTCGTGCACCGGTGCAGTCGGCGTCGTCGGTGCGGTGCGGGCCGGGGGGTGCACCGGTGCACCGGGCGTGATGGTGGCTGGTGCACCGGTGCGGAGTGCACCGAGCAGGTAGGCGAGCAGCCACAGCGGTGCACCCGGCTGCTCGGCACGGACAGCCAGGTCGGTTCGCTCGACGGTCGTGGCGGTTTCGTCCGGTGCGCTCGCACGGGTCAGCCCGAGCGCGGCGGAGTCAACCAGCGCGAGCAGCTCACCCGGTGTGAGCCGTCCGGTGGCCGGAAGCAGCGCGGCCAGTTCGCCGGCCGACAGCAGGCCGTCGCGGATTGTCTGCAACGCCGCGGTCCGGGCGGACCTGGCCGCATCGAAGGACCACAGCTTGTGGCTGGGGCACAGCGTCGCGAGACGCGACGCCATCCGGACGACCTGCTGGACCAGCGCCCGCGCCGCGGCCGGGTCCGCGTCATGCTGAGCGCCGGTCCGCGACAGGTGCAGCCAAACACGGGTCGTAATCACCGGGGAGGTGATCCAGGTCAGCGCCGACAGCCGCGGCTTCGCGGGCTGCGCGAGCCGCAGGTGCAGCCGCAGCAGGTGCGCGAGCATCTCGACCAGTACGGCGTAGGCCAGCGGAGCGAGCGCGTGCGCGACCGCGTCCGCGATCCCGTGCGCGGTGTCGATGTTCAGCCACACGGTGCCGCCGATGAACACGTACGTCGTGACCAGCGCGCCTGGAATCCGCCACCCGCGCGTCAACGCGGCCAGCCGCAGCGCGGTGCAGGCCACGATCATGCCGTCGGCAACCAACGGCACCAACGGGCTGTCGAACTTGTCCGACACGGCCTCGAACGAGCGGGCACCGCCGATCCCGGCAACGCCGAGCGCGGCGACGACCGCCACTACGATCAGCACGAGCCGGGTCGTCAGCCGCCCGGCCTCGACCGCGGCGCCGACGCCGCGAACCGCGCGCCGTCCGGTGAAGATCAGCCCGGTGAGGACAGCGCCGAGCAGCAGCACGCCAGCGACGCCGGCGGCGATCATCGGCCAGGTGATCGCGCCCAGCTGGTCGAGCCTGTCGAGCAGGTTGATGGACAGGGTGATCATCGCTGGCCTCCAGCGGTTGAGTTCGGTACGGCGGCCAGGCCGTGTGAGCCGCTGCGGTCACCGCGGCGGCCGGCCTTGATCTGCTCGGGGGTGGGTGCCGGGCCGTTGTCGTCGCGGCCGGTGGTCCACCAGGTGACGAACGGGTCGGCGTCGGCCGCCAGCGGGACGGTGACCGCGCGCTGCCCTGCGGGCTCGCGGTGCGCGAGCACGTCACAGGCCGGGGCGTACTCGCCGATGCGGCGGGTGACACCGGGGCGCTGGCGGTCGTGCCAGTCACCGACGAGCTTGTTCGACGCCTCGTCGCCTTCGTAGGCGGTCGTCCAGGCGTCCATCAGCCACAGCAGTTCCTCAACGATCTCGGGGTGCCACAGCCAGCACGGCGGCAACGTCTCCCGAGCGGTCGCGTAGCGCAGATAGGTGGCCTCCATCCATGGCAGCAGCTCGCTGAGCACCGACTGCACAGCGGACTCGTCGTCCTCGGGCAGCCGCAGCCACGACCGCACCGACTCCACATCGCTGCTGTCGCTGGCGTTGTGGGCCTTTCCGCGTCCGGCGCCGGGACCGGCCGCTAGGCGGGTCAAGAGGTCCTCAAACGAGGCGACCGTGTTGCCGAGCGAGGCAACGGTGTCGTTCAGCCGGGCCACGGCGGTCTTCGACGCGGTCTGCTGCAGACCCTTCTTCATGGCGGCCACGTCGCGGGTCAGTGACTCGACCGAGCGGGCCAGGCCGGCGACTGCCGCGAGGGCGGCGATGCCGGGGTCCTTCTCGTCGTCGTGCTGCATCAGGCCACTCCTCTCTCGTCCCACTCCGTTTGGTTGCTGTCGGCCCGCTCCGCGCTGAGGCGCGCAGCCTCGTCGGCATGCCAGCGGGCGAGCTGCTCGTCGCGCTCAGAGGTGGCCGCCACCTGGGCGGCGTCCAGCCGGGACTCGGTCCTGGCCAGCGCCTCGGCGGCCCGGTCACCCGCGGCACGGACCTTGTCCTGTCGCTCGGCAGTGCCGGCGTCGTGCTCGTCGTCGGTGTCGTCGTCGGCGTCGTGCTGCCAGGCCTGGACAGTGCGCCACCCGCCGGTTCCGGCCGGCGATTGGTCGGTGGGCGTGACACCGGCGGCGTGGCAGTCGCCGCACAGCTGGTCGGTGGTGCGCACGCAGTGCTCGACCGGGCCGCACCCGGCGCAGACCTTCCGCGCAGCCAAGGCCTTGTTCACCGCGGCGAGCTGCTTGCCACTCGGGGTCCGTTTCGCCTTGGCCTTGTCGTCCACGTACAGCCAGGCGAACCGCCGATCGCGCTTCCACGTCAACCGCGCGAACGGCTCCTGCCCACCACGGGACAGGCCGCGCTCGCGCAGCTGTCGCCGGGTGGACAGCCCGGACGGGGCCTGTCCGAATCGGAACTCGGGCAGGCCGTTGCGGACCCGGCCCGGCCAGCGCCGGCCGTCCCACAACTGCACCCACTCCACGCCGCCGGTCACAGGGCCGGTCACGACGTCACCGCCTCGGTGTAGTAGCGGATCGGCTTGCCGGTCTGCTCGGCGTAGGCGATCTCGCGGCGGGTGGACTCGCCGACATAGCCGCCGGGGTTGACCACGTAGACCCAGTCGGCCCGGTCGATCTTGGCCAGGTGCAGCGCGTCCAGCTGCCGCTTCTGCCAACCGGTGATCACGTCGCCGGTATGGGCGAACACGCCCGGGGCGAGCACGATGTGCCCGGCCAGGGTCAGGTCGCGGTTCGTGGCGGCGATCTCGTCACGGAACCGGGTGGAGCCACAGATCACCACCACGTCCGCGGTCACCAGCGGAGTCATGACCGGCTCCCCTCGTCGGACCGGGCAGCGTCGCCGGACAGCTCGCGCGGCCGGTCCTGCAGGCGGTCCCCGGGTCGCGCGGTCTGGGCGGTCTCGGCGCGGGCTGCCAGCGCCGCACGGGCGCTGCGCATCGCGCCGGACAGCCGGACCCGGGCGACGAGCTCGCGGGCCGGGTCGTTGGCCTCCAGCCACGACACCCCAGCATCCAGCCGCGCGGCCGTGGCGCTGGTGATCCGTCGTACGACGGGCGCGGTCAGGCGCTGCCGTGCTGCCGCAGCGCGGTCGAGCCCGGCGAGCAGCTGGTCGCGCAGCCACGCGGTGTCGGTGAGCAGCCTGCCGCCGAGCCGGTTCTCGAGCGCGGTCAGCAGGCGGCTGGTCCACTGGACGGTGCGGCGGTTGTGGAACCGCTCCATGCGCAAGTCGCGCCGGTTCCACGCCATGCGGACTCGGCCGATCGCGGGCGGCGTGCCGCGGGTGATGATCAGCGCCTGCCCAGCACGCAGCTGCGCGACCTGGCCCGGGGTGAGGACCGGGACGCGGCGGTCGCTGATCGAGACCCCGCCGGTGGTGCGGTCGCGGGTCGCGACCTGCTCCAGACGTTCCCCGCACAGCGTGGACCAGAACTGCAGATCGTCGTCGTCGCTCGTGCCGGCCAGCACGACCTTCGTGGTGACGTTGGTCAGCAGCGCACCGGTCGCGGCCTCGCCGAACCGGTCCCGCAGCTGGGCACGGGACTGCGCGGAGATGTGCAGCGTGATCCCGCGGGACCCGAAGTCACCGGTCCACCGGTCGAGCGGGATCAGGCAGATCAGCGCGGCCTCGTCCAGCACCATCGTCAACTGCGGGTCCAACCGGCGGCCCGGGGTCCGGACTGCGAGGGTCTTGGCCTGGCGGGCGATGTGCGCGGTCAGGGCGGTGACGAGCGGCGCGGTCTTCTTGTCCTCGGCGCCCAGCAGGTACACGGTGCCGGTCTCGGCCAGCAGCCGCTCCACGTCGAACGGGACGCCACCCGGTGCCGCCGCGGCGGCGGCGGTCGGGACCGACAGCCAGCTGAGCGCGGGCATGATGGTGGTGGAGATGCTGGAGCGGGTGCGCTCGTTGTTGGTGAAGAACTGCATCGCCTGCTGCTCGAACCCTGTCGCGTTCGCCACGCGCAGCTCCCACAGCGCGTCGGACTTGGCCTGGTCGTCGGGGTGCGCGATCCAGCGCTGAACGTCGGCCATCGTGTAGGGGCCGAGCGCGGCGGCGTGCAGCAGCGCGGTCAGCGCCTGCCGGGCCAGGTTCAGCCAGTGCTCGGCGTCGTCGGACTTCGCGCCGACCCCGTCAAGCAGGTCCGCCGCGCGGTCCATCGCCACGCCGGGGTCGGTGCAGCCGGTCAGCGGGTCGAACGTGATCGTGGACCCGTCGTCGGTCAGGCCGTCGGGGTCGAACACCCACACCGGGCCACGCTTGGCTCGCTGGGTCCGGGTGATATCGAGAATGTCGGTCTTCGTGGAGGTGGCGATCACCGCACCAGGCGCGTCCAGCAGGTGGTTCATCATCAGGCCGGTCTTGCCCGCTCGCGGCCCGGCGACGGTGAGCGTGTGGTCCTCTGCTGAGGACCGGACCTTGACCCAGCCGACGGTGGCAACGGTCGCGCCGATCTGCGTGAGCGGTACGAACCGCCGCTTCCACCCGGGCACCTCGGCCAGCGAGGGGCGGACGATCTTGGCCTTCTTGCGCAGCATCCGCGCCGACGACACCCGCCGCACGTCCCAGCCCGACGCCAGGCCGTCGGTGACGCGGCCGGCGCGGCCGAGACGGCGCAGGAGCCCGCGCGAGCTGGACCGCGACCGCAGTGTGAACCCGGCCGTGGCGACCAGCACCAACCCGGCAGCGACCAGCAGTTGCCACCAATGCTGCGAGGCCTGCACGGAGCCCGGTAGCGCGTGCAGCACGAACCCGGCGAAGCCGAGCCACAGCGCGAACGCGAGACCGCCGCCGACCGGACGGTTCACCGCCACGAGCGCGAGCGTGATCAGCAGCAAGACACCACCCGCGATCACCCAGCCGGCCGCGTCACCGGGCGCGCCGAGCCGCAGCCCGACCGATCCGGCCAGCAGCATCCACAACGGGGCGGCGATCAGCGCGCCGTGCATCAGCCGCCAAAACAGCAGCCCGGCCGTCACCAGCCCGACCACGCCAGTCGCGGCAGTCCAGTAGCCCAGCTCGGTCAGGCTCGGCGTGTTGTCCCAGACGACCGCGCCGATGCCGAGCGCCGTGAGCGCGACCATGGCCAGAGTGAAGTGCGGGACCATCGCACCCTCGGTCCGGGTCGGGCGGCGCATCATCGCGCACCCCCGACACCCGCCGCGACCAGCACGCCGGCCACCGCGAACACCGCACCACCCACCGCAGCGACGAACGACAGCCGCAGCCACTGATGCTTCGTCCACGCGATATCGGCCAGCCGCCTGCGCGCCCTTGCCGGCCACCCCGACCTTTCCTTGCGCGATGGTCTGCACGAGGCTCTCGCTGCGGTCGCGGCCTCGCACTCCGACACCTGCGACCTCGACGACCCGGGTACGCCGTGCGCGGCGGTCGGGATCCTGCGTGTTGGCGCCGATCAGGTGGACACGCTCGCTTTGTCGGACGTGACGGTTCTGGTCGAGAACGGGGAAGGCCCCCTAGTCACATGCGATCTCCGAATCGAGGAGATCGCTGGGACCGAGCCTGATGCGGTTGCTGGCCTGAAATTCAATACCCCCGAGCACAAGGCCGCGTTGGCCGAACTCGTCAGCACGCAGACGAGGACCCGCAATCGCCCGGACGGCTGGTGGGTAGCAGCCGCTGAGCCTGAAGCGGCCTGCCACGCACTGGTCAACAGCTATCCGCGGTCGGGCGTACGTCGGCTCGCGATCTTCTCGGACGGCGCTACACGCCCGGTTGACCAGATGGGCTTGTACGGCTGGCCCGAGTACCTGGATCTGCTGGACAAGGTCGGCCCGGCAAAGCTGATCGACCACGTCCGCGAGATCGAAGTAGCCGATCCTGACGGCGAGCGTTACCCCCGTACCAAGCGGCACGACGACGCGACCCTGGCGAGCTGGTGCGCTCCGACGGTCAGTGCTCAGGCGTACCGATCGGGCTTGGCCTGGCAAGCTACGTGACGGAATGCCCGAGCCGGATGGCGGTCTGGATCACGGCGCGAGGGCCACGTACGTAGTCAGAACCGCATCGTCGCCAGGCCTCCGGACGATCAACTCGAAGTCGTCGATCTCCTGCGGCTGGGAACCATGGCGCTTCACGGCCCCGAGCAGCAGTCGATGGAGCGATCCGGTATCGCCGGGATCGGCCTGCGTCTCCAGGCTGGCTACGGTGACACCAAGCCTGCGGACCTCCAGCTTGATTGCTTCAGGGCCGAAGGGCATCGGAGCAGGCGGCCCTTCCAGGGCCGCGTCAGCGACCTCAACAGTTGGCGCAGCCGCTTGCCGGGGAGCGACCAAGGTCGGCCGGCCAGGCTCGACGCGGACCAATCCCCACTCGCTAAGCAGCTGCACGGCACGCTGGGCCGTCGACGGCGAGACGCGGTTCTGCCGACCGATCTCCTTGACCGGCGGCATTTGCAGACCGACGACCAGGCTGCCGGCGTAGATACGATCACGCAGCTCAACCGCGAGCTTCTCGAATGGGTGCTTCGGCTCGAACTCGACCCTCGGTGGAAGGTCGGCAGCCCGCGGACGTGCGGGCATCCGCGGCGTAACGGTGCTGGCTGCCCGTTGGTCCGCCTCGGATACCCAAGCCGAGTAGTGGCGTCCCGTCGTAGCACCACCACCACCATGTCCGTGGCGGCCGGCGACCGTGCGGATGTCGACGCCGGCCGACAACAGCTCGGTTGCGTTGTACGTGCGAAGCTTGTGGATCGAGGTCTCGATCCCGAGCCGAGTCACCAACCTGCTGTACCGCTGCGTCACCGAATCGGGCTTCAGGTGGGTCTCCCCCAGCGGGTCGCGAGAGAACATGAACGCGTCGCGTGCGAGCTTCTTCCCCAATCCACGTGCGCGCTGTTCGCAGCGGTCTCGATGCTCAGAGAGCACCGCAACGCTCTCAGGATCGAGAACGATCCGTCGGTCGTCCTCGTTCTTGGTGTCCTTCTCCCACGTCTCTTTGCCGTACTGGCCGATTGCGCGCTGGACGTGGATAACCCCTCTGTCGAGGTCAACGTGGCGCCAGCGGATACCGCACAGCTCGCCGCGGCGGTTGCCGGCCACCATGGTCAACCAGATCAGTGCCCCCCAGTCGGGGTCCTTCCACGCTTCGTTGACGATTGCTGCGGCGTCCTCCACGGATGGTGGCCGTGGCCTCGGCTTTGGGGGTGACGGTGGCTCGGCGAAGTCGATCGGGTTGAGGGTGACCCACTTCAGGCGGACCGCTCGCCGGAATGCTCCGCTGAGGATCTGGTGAATGTAGAGGATGCTCGACTCACTGAGCGCCTCACACACGTGGGGCTTGCAGCGCTCGTCGCACTCGTGCGCCCGATCGGTGCGGTGATCGATCCGAGGCTTCTTGTTGCAGTGGTCTCGGCACCGACGCAGCTCGGAATAGAACGAGTCCATCACGCCCGCGTCGACGGCGCGGACCTTGACCCGACCGATCGTGCGGACGATGTGCTTGTCGGATTGGCTGCGGTAGTTCTTCGCTGTCTTGAACCCGAGCTTGGCGTCAGCCAGGTGCCGCTCAAGGAGCTGCTCGACAGTCGCATCCGTTCGGGGATGACGCCGCTCGTAGACCTCCAAACGGAAGCGGGTGAGTACCGTTTCCGCCTGTTCCTCAGCCTTCGGCCCGGCGGGGATCGTCTCCCGCAAGTACACCCGGTCCTTCGTGATCGGGTCGCGGCCGGCGAACACACTGACACGGAGCGATCCCGACGGCAGGGTCTCGATCCCGCCGAGTTGACGCTTCGGTTTCGCCTTTTCCTTGGCCACGAACGGCAGCTTACGACCGACTGGCTCCACGACCGGCACCACGGAGGGGTGGAACGAAGAAACCCCCAGGGTCAGAAAGTAGCCTCTGACCTGGGGGTTTGGGTGGAGCCGCCTGTCGGAATCGAACCGACGACCTTCTCATTACGAGTGAGACGCTCTGCCGACTGAGCTAAGGCGGCGGGTGCCGAGGCAAGAGTGTAGCGGGATGAGGGCGTGGATTCCGAATCGGATACTCGCGCGGGCCGTCCGCTGTGGCGGGGGTCACCTCCGGCGAGTCCGGATGGCGGGGTACGGCGGGGCCGCGGCGCGTTCGCGTTCGGAGGGGCGGCACGCCCCGCATCCGTAGAGGGCAGCGCGACTCAATCCGGACGCGGCGCGTGACTCCGGACGGTGGCTGCGCGTGAGGCCCGAGGTGGCTGCGCGTGGGTCCGGATGGTGGCGGCGCCTAGGGCCGGAGGGGTGTGGGCGCAGGGCGTGGTCGAGGGCGGAGTGTGGTCGGGTAGTGGCCGTACGGAGGTGGGGGTCATCACGCTGTGGGCGTCGGGCGTCGGGCTCGGCCAGCGTCAGGCTCGGCGGGCGGGGCGGGGGCCGGGGGGCGGGGCCGGGCCCCGGGGGCGATGGCGATGGTGGTGGTCTGAGGGATCCGTCTGACGGGAATGCGGAACCCGTGGGCGGGAATGCGCGTCGGAGGGGTGCGAAACGGAGTACGGAAGAAATGATTTGGGAAATGCGTTGACTTCCGTGTGGGCGATGGGTGAGACTATTTCCCGCTGGAGTCGAGAGTTGAGGAGAAGCAACGTGACCGGGATGCGGATGTCGAGTGAGGCCTGGCGGCTGTGCCGCGCGGCTTTGCCGACGTGCCTGCGATCCGTCGGGAACGAGCCCTTCTATCACCAGCTCAGCCCGCAAATGGGCGGCTCACCTGGGTGATCTCTCCGTGTGGGGAGCTCTCAGGAGCCGTCTGAGCCGGGAGCCGGCAGCAGGCGGCTCCTTTCTTTTGCCCGGAAACGGGTCATCGCCGGTGTGCAATGGTTGCGGACCGGATTCCAAACCCGCGTCATGAGGGTTCGATTCCCTCCATCGGTGCTTTCTCCGGTATTCACGGATATCGGCATGCCAATTGACAACTGGACATTTATCGCATTTTCTCCCGGCCGTCGTTCGGCCGGGAGAGGACCAGCTGTAGGCCAGCGGCCAGGCCACCTCATTTGGGTTGAGGAGATCGGAGGTTCGAGTGGGTTGAGGAGATCGGAGGTTCGAGTCCCCCCAGCTGGACCAGGCGCCCGCAGGATGCTCTGCTACCGGCCGAGCGGGCGCCACAAGCGTGCCCCGTGACGGAAATCCGCTGTACATCCGGCGCGGGGCACCGGACGCCCGTGGTTCAAGCGGAGAGAGCGCCTGCCTACGAAGCAGGAGAGTGCAGGTTCGAGTCCTGCCGGGCGTGCTGTGTCCGAGGTCGAAGTGGGCGAGGCGCCGGGATGTGGACCCGGAGGAAGCGGGTTCGAGCCCCGCCGGACACCCTCAGTAGTACGTCGTCGCCGTACGCAACGATCCATCGCCAAGCAGTACGCCGACGCGCACGAGGTCGCCGTACGCGCGTCCGTCGGCGTACCCGGAAACTGCACGGAAACGAATAACGCACTACACACTCGCGGCTCTGGCCCAACTGGGAGAGGCGCCTGGCTTAGCCTCGATCCACCGATGGACTGGGGTGAGTTGGCGGGAGTGAGCGTGCTGTGACGCGAGAATGCCCTTGCGTGCTGGGAGATTGGGACTTGTCGAAGGTTCCGAAGCTCTCAACCCGAAAGGGCATCTCTGAGGTGCAACTCTCTCATAGGCCGCGGTCGATGGTGGCGAAGTTCGATGATCCGAATCTGGTGTCGTCGGCTGGTCTGGTCCCGGGGGATGGCGTTGGCGGCGTCGGCAGGGCTGCGGGAGCTTGCCGATGAGCGTCTGAGCGTGCCGACGGACAAGGGCGCGAACGCGGGGTTGAAGGTGTCGTCGCTGGTTGCTGGGATGGTGGCCGGTGCGGACTCGATCGACGACATGGCGTTGTTGCGGCATGGCGGGATGGGCCGGGTGTTCGACCACGCGTATGCGCCCTCGACCCTGGGGTCGTTCCTGCGCAGTTTCACCTTTGGTCACGTGCGCCAGCTCGACGCGGTCGCGTCGCGGTTCCTGACCGGGCTGGCCGACCGGACGCCGCTGATCGGCGAGTCCGGCAACGGCGAGCGCGGCGGGTTCGTGCTGGTCGATGTCGATGACACGATCGTCGAGGTGCACGGCTATGCCAAGCAGGGTGCGGGGTTCGGGTACTGCGGGGTGCGTGGGCTGAACGCGCTGCTGGCCACAGTCAGCACCAGTGGAACCGCGCCGGTCGTGGTGGCGCAGCGGCTGCGGAAGGGATCGGTCGGCTCGCCGCGCGGCGCCAAGCGTCTGGTCACCGACGCGCTGAAGACCGTGCGCGGACTGCGCGGTGTGTCGGGTGCGTCGGGCGGCAGCACCGAGGGCAGGCTGCTGGTGCGGGCGGACTCGGCGTTCTACGGCCGCGGCCTGGTGCTGGCCGGGGTCCGTGCCGGCGCCGATGTCTCGGTGACCGTCCGCCTCGACAAGCGAGTCAAGGCCGCGCTCGCGGCCATCGCCGACGATGCGGATGCGTGGA
>NZ_JBEZFT010000103.1:0-23738 GCF_040649595.1 Kribbella sp. NPDC048915
CGTGGTGGGGTCGGGCGTGGTGGGGTCGGGCGTGGTGGGGTCGGGCGTGGTGGGGTCGGGCGTGGTGGGGTCGGGCGTGGTGGGGTCGGGCGTGGTGGGGTCGGGCGTGGGTTGAGGTCGTCGGCGTCTGCGGTTCCCGATCGGTCGAACGGGTAGCGCGCTCATCCTCCCCACGTCGCTTCCGAGGGACGTTGAAACTGCAACGCGCAACTGCCCAACGCACGGGTACGTCGCCACGGTGGTCGGCGTGCCCGACAAGCCGGGTGACGCGGCGAGCAGGTCGAGGTGATCATCGACATCACGCCGGGCCGGATCGAGGAAAGCAGAGCATCCCGCCCGTCCTGACCGCGGCACTGACCCCGACCAACCAGCGCCCATGGATGTGTGCCGGTGCACCCGGGCCGTACCAAGGAGGCGACACTGCCCGTGCTGTGTGTCGCGGACGTGTTCCGACAGCCTGGCCGCGTCGGCGTAGGCCGATGAGCCGTGCGCCCATCCGGCGACCATGGTGAGGTTGTTCGTGCTGTGCGGTGTTGTTGACCTGATCCGCGCCGGCGCGACTGTGCCGGCGTGCGCCGTTGAGCGGTGAGTCCAGCCACCGCCGGTACGAGCCCGGCGCCCCGGATCGTGTGATCGTCAGGGAGGATCGGGCGCAGCCGGGGTCAGGTCCGCCGCGTCCTCGGGATCGCTCCACGGGTCGAACTGAGCGTCGTCCGGCTTCGTACGGATTTGTGCCGGGCGTGGCTCACCCCAGATCGCGAGGTAGATCGCGTCGAGCCGGGCCTTCTCGTCCTGCGGCGCTTCGAGGTCACGCTCACGGGCAGGCGCCGACCGTACGTCGTCCTCCGGCGCACTCGTACTTTGTTCGGGCGCATCCCACCTGCTCTCTGGTGTGTGCCGGGTCTCTGCTTCTCGGTGAGAAGTCGCGCGAACATGCGGCGGGTGGCCGACCGGTTGTTGGCCGACGTCGGCGTCGTCTGTTCGTGCGCGCTTGGGTGGGCGTGCGGGGCTGGCCGGCCGCGGAGTGCGATCGGTGGGGGCTTCCGGGTTGTGGGGTGGTGGGTCGGGTGGGGGTGGCAGGGCGTCGGCCCAGGTGGGGCGCGTGACGTTGACTTGCCCGTCGGTGATGGTGATATTCCAGTGGCCTTTGTGGAGCTCGGTGTGGTGACGTCGGCAGAGCAGGACCAGGTTCGAGACCTTGGTCGCGCCGCCGTCGATCCAAGAGATCAGATGGTGGGCTTCGCACATGACGGGTGGGGCTCCGCAGACGACGCAGCCACGGTCGCGGGTGTTGAGAGCCTTGCGCATGGGGGTGGTGACGAGGCGTTCGCGGCGGCCGACGTCGAGCGGTTCGGAGTTCGAGCCGAGCACGATCGGGATGACGGCGGCGTCGCAGGCCAGGCGCCGGATCGTGGCGGCGGACAAGCCGTTGCAGTACACGGTGTGGCCGATGGCGTCGGCGGTCGCGGCCTTGAGGTCTTGCCAGTCGATGGTGACGGTCAGGTTCACCTTCGCCCCGAACCCGGGCACTGTCTCACCGCGCGCGGGAGCGTCCGGGGTGGGCGAGTTCGGAGTGGGCGAGTTCGGTGCACCGGTGCCCGCGGGCCCGGAAGCCTCGTCCCCGGCCGGTCCAGACTCGGCCGGTTCGGACTTGGCCGGTTCAGACTCGGCCGGTCCAGGGTCCGCGGGTCCAGCGTCGGCCGGTTCAGGATTGGTGGGACGCGGGCGGGTGGGGGACGGGGTGCCGGTGTCCAGGGCGGTGGCGGCGAGGGTGAGGGTGGTGGTGAGGGCGTCGGCCTGGCGTTTCTCGATGGAGCGTGGGTCGGGTTGGCCGTCGATGGTCTTGTAGGGCCTGGAGGCGGCGTGGATGAGGGTGCGAAACAGTTCGGCGTTCTCGTTGGCCAGATATCCGCTGAACTTCACGCCGCGGTCGGCCGAACGCAGGGTGAGCTTCTCGCGGGCGTAGGCCTTGTGTTCCTCGGGTTCGGGGCCGTCGGTGTCGAGGATGTCGCGGGCCTGGTCGGCGGCCTTGCGCAGCTCGGCCGGGGGCAACCGCCGGCCGAGGGCGACCAGTTCCTGCTCGGCGACCTCGATGTCGGCGACCGGGATCCGGGTCGGCACCTTCTCCAGGGCGGTCACGATCGCTTCGGCCTGCGCTGGCCGCAACGCCACCCCCGGCCGGGTCTCACCATCAGTCACGCTGGTGTCGTTGGCCACGTCATCGGCGTGGGTCGCGTCAGCAGAGTCCGCACCAGCAACATCCGCCTCGTCAACCAGGACGGCAAGGTCGGCAAGGTCGGCAAGGTCGGCAAGGTCCGGGAGGGCGGCAGCGACAGCCGGGTACTTGGGGAGGGCACGGGCGAGTTGCACATCGCGACGGGCTCGGAAGCGGTCTTGGCAGTACCGGTACTCCAAGTACTCCGCAGTGTCGCGGGCGCCGGCATTCTCGGCGTACCCCGACGAATCCAGCGCCGCGATCAAACGCAGCCGGTGCGTCTCCAGCGCGGCAAGCTCGTAGTCGGCCCGGTCGAGCGCGCGCACCAGCTCGCGATCACTCATCACCTCGGGCGCTCGATCCATATTCCAAACTCTAGAGACCCCCTCCGACAGTTTCTGACGCCGAAAGCCCCGCAAAACAAGGAAAAGAGGCTCCAGTGACTGATCCGTGGGTGGGTCGCAGTGACCGAGCCGGTGCCCGCGCCGTACGACCACGCGCCTCTCCGGAGCCGAGGCCCCACAAGCCCTACCGGGGCCGCGAACCCCATCCGGGATGGGTGCACAGCTGCCGGGGACGGTGCACACCTGCCGGTGACGGTGCACACCCGCCCGGGACGAGGCACACCCGCCCGGGACCCTGGACACCCGCCCGGGACCGTGGACACCCGCCCGGGACCGTGGACACCCGCCCGGGACCCTGCACACCCACCCGGGGACCCTGCATACCCACCCGGGACCGTGCACACCCGCCCGGGACCCTGGACACCCGCCCGGGACCCTGGACACCCGCCCGGGACCGTGCACCCCATCCTGGGACGGTGCACCCCATCCCGGGACCTTGAACAAGCAATAGCCACTCCACACCCACCACAACCTGTTCAAGCCCCCGACTTCAGCCCGCACGCCGACCGGCGCAGCCAACCACAGCCAGCCTCATACGAACGGTTAACCCCGCCAGTTGGGGGTTCTCTGCTGGTATACCGACGAAGAACCCCAATTCGCGGGGTTATCCACTCGTCTGCCGTGCCGCGGATCAGCCGGCGGTGGATCAGCCGGGCGGCGGTCTGGTTGGCGGTGTTCGGCGCGCGGTGACGGTGCGCGGAGGCGCGGGGCGAGGGTGCGGCGCGGTGACGGTGCGCGGAGGCGCGGGGCGAGGGCGCGGCGCGGAGGCGCGCTGTGGTCGTAGAGCTTCCAGGCTTCCGCCGTGCGGTCGCCCAGCGCAGGTGCCGACTCGGGCACCCGGACCCGCACGGATCGGTCACAAGAGCCGGTTATCCACTCGTATGCCGTGCTGTGGATCAGCCGTCGGTGACCTAGTCAGCGGTGATGGTGCGGCCTGGTGACGGTGCGGCGCGCGGTGATAGTGCGGCACGCGGTGATGGTGCGGCACGCGGTGATGGTGCGGCCTGGTGACGGTGCGGCGCGCGGTGATGGTGCGGCGCGCGGTGATGGTGCGGCGCGCGGTGATGGTGCGGCGCGCGGTGATGGTGCGGCGTGGTGATGGTGCGGCGCGCGGTGATGGTGCGGCACGCGGTGATGGTGCGGCGTGGTGATGGTGCGGCGCGCGGTGATGGTGCGGCACGCGGTGATGGTGCGGCGTGGTGATGGTGCGGCACGCGGTGACGGTGCGGCGCGGCGCGGCGCCGTGCCGTGGCGCCGTGCCGTGGCGGGGTGGCGGGTGGGAGGTGCCGTGTGGTCGTAGGTGTTTCCGGATTTCCGGATTCCGCCATGCGGTGGGTTCACCCATGGTGTTGTGGGTTCCGCACCCTTCACACGGGTCAGGAACCCACAACACGGTGGGTGAACCCACCGTGCGCGAACGCGCGCAGTCGCCCAGCGAAGCCGCCGACTCGGTCACCCGGACCCACCCACGGATCGGTCACCAGAGCCGAACGAGCCATCCACAGATTGCCCGCAGTTCAGCGCGCGAGGGGACATTGCCGAGAGCAACTAAAGTGCCTCGGTGGAGTAGCCGCTGTCGCAGTGAGGTCTTGGTCGATCCCGGCGGCGTGGCCGTGCGGCTCAGCCTGTCATGGCCTCGCCTAGTGTCCTCGCACGACTCTGCAAGCGCGACTCCCAGACAGCATTGCCGTTCGCCGGGCAACCATCGACGACAGGCGCATCCGCTAGCTGCGGTGGGTGGCGGTGGCCAGCAGGTACCAAGCCGTGTGCGGGATCCATTGTTCCGACCAGCGCCACTCCTCGCCCGCTGCGGCGTCGGGTGGGAGGAAGGCGAGGTCGCGTTCGTCGGTCCAGCCGGAGGTGATGCCGTTGACGATGCCGCCGGGGAGGTTGGGGAAGTCGGAGTGGTACTCGGGGTTGTTGCGGCCGCGGCCCTGGAGCATGCAGGTGTCGTACGGGTTGCGGCCGAGGATCCAGGCCAGTTGGTCTCCGGCGAAGGTGGTCAGTCGGTCTCGGTCCGTAGTACTGACCTCGGACAGGCCGGCGCAGGTGTTGGCGGCTGCGGCGAGGGAGGCGATGGCGGCGTTTTCGCCTTGCCACCAGTAGCCGGTCTCGTTCTCGTGCGGGAAGAAGAACTGGCCGAGGGCGTTGCGCGGGTAGTTGAAGGGGTTCGGTACGGCGGCCGTGCGGTCGAGTACGTCGAGCATCGCGCGGAGTGCGGTACGACGAGCGCGCGCGGCCTGCCGGCTGGCCGGGAACACCTCGGCGAACCGCAGCAATGCGAGGATCGGGAGGCCCGGCTCGACGGCATGGACAAACGGACGCCCCGCCTCGTCGGCGCGGAACCACCCGGGTCCGCCGTCGCTCGGCTGGACGTACCGCGACACCAGCGAGTCAGCCCGCCGCCAAGCCGCGTTGGCAGCCTCGACAAGCCAATTGCCCGTACGGCGAGAACTGCGGAGCGCTGCAGCAAGCTCGGTCGTGCCCAGCAGAGCGCAGTAATCGTCGACCACCGACTCGATTCCGTCGAAGAGGTACGAGCGGTTGTGCACCTCCAAGTGCGCAAAGGCCTCGTACGCCGTCCGCAGGTACGTCGACCGGCTGAAATCGCCGTCCGCGTCCGCGAAGGAGGCTCGCGCCAAGCAGCGATCGCCAGCCCGGCGCCGTGCCGGTAGGCGGCCTGATAGCGCGACGTGCGAACAGAGTCCTGAAGCGGTGCGGTGACGAATCGCTCGTCCAGCGACTTGGTCAAAGCGTCGAAAATGCCGGTGTAGAAGTAGCCGGAAGGTGACCGGAACCGGACCAGGAAGTCAGCCCCGTGCAAGCCCTCGTCCCGCAGCCGAGAACCGAGGAGCTTAACCAGCGAGGGATGCTGCGCGGCGATCGCGTCCCGGGCAGCGAACATCGCCCACGCACACAACGGTATCTGTTGCGGGCTCATCGTCGATGTGTACGTCAGATGCGACAAGAACTTGCTCGTGTCACCACTGGCGTCCAGCCATCCGCCACGCGCGTCGACCGTCGCCCCTGACGTGTCACCCCACAACTGGGCCGCCCGGTCCTTCCGGTCGATCTCCCCGCTCGAACGC
This sequence comes from Kribbella sp. NPDC048915, assembly GCF_040649595.1. Classification (NCBI taxonomy): domain Bacteria; kingdom Bacillati; phylum Actinomycetota; class Actinomycetes; order Propionibacteriales; family Kribbellaceae; genus Kribbella; species Kribbella sp. NPDC048915. Next base: position 5,709 of record NZ_JBEZFT010000103.1, read on the forward strand.
ATTGCTTTGAAATACGCCAGGACGTCCGGCATCGTCAGCCGCTGCAGCCTGGACGCCTCAACTGCGAACGAGACCGACCGCACGCTGTAGGTCCCGGCCACGAGCTCGTCGGGCAGCAGAACACGCCGGTACGCCGGAACACTCCAGCCGGGCGTCCGCAAGACCGGCCCAGCCTCCAACCGCAGTGGTTCGAGGCCGGGTCGCATCAGCGTTACATCGCCGGAACCCGCGACCAGGACAGCCCGCCCAGGCGCCGTACCGAAGCCGAGGTGAGGGACGAGCACTTCCATCAGGAAGGGTCTGGAGTGGCGACGTGGCAGGCGGCCGTGTGGTTCGCGGCCAACGTACGGAGGACCGGGGTTTCGGTGTGGCAGCGGTCGATGGCGAGCGGGCAGCGGTCGCGGAAGCGGCAGCCGGGGGTGGGGTCGATGACCTTCGGTGGTTCGCCGGTGTCGCTTTCGAGGCCTGTGGACAACGGCGCGCGCGGGTCGGGGACGGCGCCGAGCAGCAGGTCGGTGTACGGGTGCTTCGGGTTCTGCAGCACCGACTCGGTGGGGCCCGCTTCGACGACGTGGCCGGCGTACATGATCATCAGCCGGTCGGCGACGTACCGGGCGCTGGCGATGTCGTGGGTGATGTAGAGGAACGAGACGCCTTCGGTGCTGCGCAGTTCGGCCATCAGGTTCAGCAGGCCGATCCGGATCGACACGTCGAGCATCGACACCGGCTCGTCGGCGAGGATCAGTTTCGGCTTGTGGGCGAGTGCCTGCGCGAAGCCGATCCGTTGCCGTTGGCCACCGCTCAGCTCGTACGGGTACCGGTTCATGATGTCCGCGGCGGGGGACAGGCCGACCGCCTCGATGACGCGTTCCGCTTCGGTGTACCGCTGCTGCCGGTCCAACTCCGGCCGGTGCAGCTTCAGCGAGCGCAGTACGCCGTGCGACACCCGGAACGCCGGGTTCAGCGAGCTGAACGGATCCTGGAACACCATCGGTACGTCGCTGCGGTACGTCAGCTGGTCCTTGCGGGAACGGTACGTCGACATCGCCCGCCCCTGGTAGAAGATCTCGCCCGCGGTCGGCCGGTAGACGCCCGCGAGCAGCCGCGCGATCGTGCTCTTACCGCTCCCGCTCTCACCGGCGAGCGCGACGATCTCCTGCCGCCCGATCGAGAAGTTCACGTCGTCGACAGCGTGCAGCGCCTGCCGCGAGAATCCCCGGCCGACCCGGAAGTGCCGGGTCAGACCTTTTGCCTCGAGCAACGGAGCGTCCGCCGGGGAAGTCTCCGGCGCAGGAACGTCCACGGCAGTCACTGCGCCTCCCGGGAAACGAGATCAGGTGCGTGCAACAGGCAACGAGCCGCGCCGGTGCCCGCCGGGTACAACGAGGGCACGACTTGGGAGCAGTCCGAGAAGGCCTTCGGACAGCGCGGCTCGAAGCGGCAACCCGGTGGCGGGGACGCGAGGTTCGGCGGGCTGCCGGGGATACCGGTCAACGGCACCTTCGGGCCGCGGATCGACGGGAAGGCGTCGAGCAGACCGGCGCTGTACGGGTGCTGCGGTGCATCGAACACCGCCCGCGTGTCGCCGTACTCGACGACCTGGCCGGCGTACATCACCACGAGCTTGTCGGAAAAGTGACTGACCAGCGACATGTCGTGGGTGACGAAGATGACCGCGAACCCGAGCTGCTTCTGCAACTCCTTGATCTGCACCATCAGCGACCGCTGCGCGACCACATCGAGAGCCGATGTCGGTTCGTCCATGATGATCAGGTCCGGCGTGAACAGCAGTGCCATCGCGATCATCGCCCGCTGCCGCATCCCGCCGCTGAGCTGATGCGGATAGCTGCGTAGGTGGATCGGGTCGATCCCGACCAGCCGCAGGACCTCGGCCGGGCGGTCGGCGTCGACCTTCTCGTCGTGCGCCGCGATCGCATCGGCGAACTGGGCCCCGATGCTCTTCACCGGGTTGAGGGCGTTCATCGCGCTCTGCATCACGACCGAGAAGTCCCGCCAGCGCAGCGCGGCCAGCTTCTTCTCGCTCATCGTCACCAGGTTCTGCCCCTGGAACGTCACGCTGCCGCCGGTGATCGCGGCCGGTGACGACAGTAGTTGCGCGATCGCGAACAACAACGTCGACTTGCCGCAGCCCGACTCGCCGACGACGCCGACGAACTCGCCGGCGTGGACGTCGAGATCGACATGGTCGACTGCGACCACCGGCCGCTCGCCGGTGTCGTACGAGACTGTCAGGTCGCGGACCTCGAGCAGTGCTCCACCGTCAGGACTTGGCACGTCGCCTCCGAACCGGCCGCAGCGCGGGATTACTGATCTCGTCGAACGCGTAGTTGAGCAGGGCGAAGGACACGCCGAGCAGCGCGACCGCCAGCCCCGGCGAGAGCGCCCACGCGGGCAGGCCGTTCACCAGGGCGCCCTGGTTCTGCGCCCAGTAGAGCATCGTGCCCCAGCTCAGCGAGTTGGGATCGCCGAGCCCGAGGAACTGCAGGCCGGCCGCGGTCAGTACCGAGTACAGCGCGGCGCCGAGGAAGTTCGCGACGATCAGCGAGATCATCGTCGGCAGCACCTCGACCACGATGATGTACGAGCGTCGTTCGCCGCGGACCCGCGCCGACTCGAGGAAGTCGCGGTTGCGCAGCGACAGCGCCTGCGCCCGCATCTGGCGCGCGCCGTACGACCACCCGGTCAGGATCAGCACGATGATGATCACGGTCAGGTTGCCTTTACCGGCGTACGTCGCCAGCACGATGATCAGCGGGAACGTCGGGAGCACCAGGAAGATGTCGGTGAGCATCGACAATCCGTCGTCCGCGAAGCCGCCGAGATACGCTGCGGAGACGCCGATGAGGACCGAGAGCAACGTGGCGCCGGCGCCCGCGACGAGCGCGATCAGCAGCGATTCGCGCGTGCTGTAGATCAGCTGCGCGTAAACGTCCTGCCCGAGACCCGTCGTCCCGAGCCAGTGGCTGCCGGACGGTTTCTGCAGCGGAAGTTCACCGATCGCCTGCGGATCATGATGCGCACCCGGCACGAACAACCCCGGGAAGGCGGCCAGCAGGACGAACAGCAGCAGCAACGCCGCGCCGACCATCGCCTTGCGATTCCGCAGAATGGCACGGAACAGACCGCCACGCGGACGGCGAGTCGCGCCTGCGACCGGAGCCGAAGCACCCGCGACAACAGCACTCATCAGCTACCCCTTCGTCCGGGCTCGGGGGTCGAGCAGGAAGACCGCGAAGTCGCAGAGCAGGACACAGATCAGCACCGCCAGCGTGACCAGGAGGAAAAGGGCCTGCAGCAACGGATAGTCCGTACTGACCGTCGCGTTGTAGAACATGTAGCCGAGGCCGGGGTAGTTGAAGACGTACTCGACCAGGATCGTCCCGGAGATCACGAAGCCGAGCGACATCGCGAACCCGGACAGGTTCGGCAACACGGCGTTCCGGCCGGCGTACCCGAACATGATCTTGCGTCCAGGGATGCCCTTCGCGCGCGCCATCCGGACGTAGTCCTCGGCCAGCGTGGTCACCATGTTGTTCCGCATGGTGAGGATCCAGCCGCCGACAGCGGTGATCAGGATCGTCGCGGCCGGCAGGATGCCGTGCTTGATCACGCTCAGCACGAACTCACCGGTGAAGCCCGGCGTCAGGCTCTGGTCGTAGTTGAAGTCGTTCGGCAGGATCGGGTTGCTGCCGATCGCGAACAGCGAGATCAGCAGCAGCGCCACCCAGAAGTACGGCAGCGCCGAGGTGACGATGAACACCGGCGGCACGATGCCGTCGATCAGACCGCCGCGGCGCCAGCCGGCGACGGTGCCGATCAGGGTCCCGAGGGCGAACGCGAGCACCGTCGAGATCCCGACCAGGCCGAGCGTCCACGGCAACGCGTCGCCGATCAGCGTGGTCACCGGGACGCCGAGACTGCTGCCGATCGAGACACCCCAGTGCCCGGTGACCATCGCCTTCAGGTACTCGCCGTACTGCAGCAGGATGTTCTTGTCCGGGTCGAAGCCGAACTCGGCCAGCACCGTGCGCAACTGCTCGGCGGTCACCACCGAGCCGCCCTTGCTGAGCCGCTGCCGCAACGCCTCCTCGGGACTGCCGGGCATCATCCGCGGGATGAAGAAGTTCAGCGTCATCGCCGCCCACAGCGTGAGCACGAAGAATCCGAGTCGTCGGATCAGGTATCGCACGCCCACCAGCTCCTCGTGCTCACGCTCACAGTCCTCACTTCCGGCGCGCTACTTCTGTGCTCTTACTTCTGGGCGGACTTGGAGTACAGGTTGGTCAGCACCTGACCGACATCGGGGATGTTGTACGGCGCGGGCTGCGCGTACGGGTTGTCCTGCGTCGGCCAGCCCTCGAGGTCCTTGGTGTTGTACTGGTACCAGTCGACCGACTCCGTCGTCGGGATGATCGGGACGTCCTTGATCATGTACGACGAGATCTGCTTGATCAGCTTGACCTGGGTGTCCGGGTCCGCGGCGGCGTACTGGTCGAACAGCTTGTCCACCTCGGGGTTGTTGTAGCGCGAGTAGTTGCTGTTCGCCTGCTTGCCGATCGGCGCCGAGTTCTTCGAATACAGCAGCTGCCGCAGCTCGTAGTACGGCGTCGGTCCGCCGGACAGACTGGAGTACGCGAGGTCGTAGTCGCCGGTGTACAGCTTCTGGTTGTACGACTGCTGCTGCAGGTCCTGCACGCTCAGCTCGATCCCGACCTTGGCGAGCTGCTGCTTGACGACCGCCAGCGACGCGTCCCAGTCGGTGTAGCCGGTGACCGTGATGACGTCGAGCTTCAGCGGGTTGGACTCCGAGTACCCCGCGCTCTGCAGCAACTGCTTGGCCTTGTCCGGGTTCGGCTTGTCGTAGCCGGCCGCGGTCAGGGCGTCCTTGTCGAAGTACTTGTCGAAGGTCGGCGTCACGACACCGGTCTGGTTCGCGGCCGGCTGGTACCCGCTCTCACCGATCTTCGAGATCTGCTCGCGGTCGAGCGCGTACGCGATCGCCTGCCGGACGGCCAGTTTGCTGGTCGCCGGGCGGGACGGGTCGTTGTTCGGGACCAGTGCGACGTTCGCGGTCGGCGGGAACCAGTAGTTGTTCTCCGGCGACTTCGACTTGTAGAAGTTGTCGATGTTCGGGATGTACTGGCCGCCCCACTGCGCCTTGCCGCTGGCCAGGTCGAGGTTGGCCGGGTTGTTGTCCAGGTACGCCGGGTACTGCACCTTCTGGACGTACGGCTTGCCCGGCTGCCAGTAGTTGCCGTTGGCGACGTACGAGATGTTGTTGCCGCTGCACGACTCGACCGTGAACGGGCCGGTGCCGACCGGCTTCGGGTTCGTCCAGGTGGCCGGCTTCGACGCTGCCTCGCCGGTTGACCAGATGTGCTTCGGGACGATCCCGACCTGGCCGGCGAAGTTGAAGAAGTACGGTTCGGCTGCGCTCTTGAACGTGAACGTGACCTTGTTGCCGGCCGCGGTGACGCTGGTCAGGCCGGCGCCGGTCCACAGCGAGTACAGGTCCAGCGCGGGCTGTTCCTTCATCCGGGTGAAGGTGTAGACGACGTCCTCGGCGCTGAACGGCTGCCCGTCGCTCCACTTCACGCCGTCGCGGATCGTGAAGACGATCGAGTCCTTCTTCGGCGACCAGGTGAACGCGGTGGCCAGCATCGGCGTCGTCGTCCCGGCCTTCAGCACGTTGACGAACGTCAGCGGCTCGTACACGAAGCCGAGCGCGACCTGGTTGACCGCCGGGTTGAACGGGTTGAACTGGCACGGCCAGGTCTGCCCGCCGACGTTGGCGATCGTGACGGTGCCGCCCTTCTTGTGTTCGCCGCCGGCCCCCGTGGCGCCGCTCGACGACGACGGGTTCGACGACGACGCCGCGCTCCCGATCGGCTTGTCGCCACCGCCGCACCCGGCGGTGAGTGCGCCGACCGCCAGGGCGGCGACGGCGATGCGTGTGATGCCCCTCATCGAGTTCTGCCTTTCGCTACGGGATGCTGCTCATGCGAATGCTTCCGCGCCGAGGACGGCTCCGGCCGCCTCGACGCCGAGGGCGAGCGCGCCGATCAGCGGCGCGTCCGTGGGGAACCGTGCCGCCGCGAGTTCCGGCGGGAACGGGACGGCTGCGTCGAGTGCGCGGCGCAGGCCGGGTTCGAGCTGGTCCCAGGACCGGACCAGGCCGCCGCCGACGACGATCCGGGACGGATCGACCGCGATCGCCAGGTTGGCGAGGTGCATCGCCAGTTCCCGGACGAACTCTTCGGCCAGGACGGCGGCCTCCGGCCGGGTGCGCGCAGTCGTGAAGACGTCCGCGGCCGTGACCGGTCGCCCGAGCCGGGCGGTGCCGGTGATCTCGAGCGCCTGACCGCTGACGACGTGTTCGAGGATCGTGCGCTCGTCACCGGCGTACACGTCGGCGGGGGAGCGCACGTTGTAGCCGATCTCGCCGGACGCGCCGTGGGCGCCGGTGATGACGGTGCCGCCGGCAACGATCGCGATCGCGAGACCCGTACCGAGGTTGACGTAGAGGCCCGGGTCGGCGCCGGCGAGTGCACCCCACCGGAGTTCGGCCGCGGCCGCTGCCTTCACGTCGGTGGCCAGCCGGACCGGGACGCCGGGAAAGGCCTCCCGCACGAGCCGTCCGAAGGGCAGTTCGCCCCAGCCGGGGAACGTCGGGGCGAGTTCGACGCGGTCGTCGTACGGGATCCCCAACGTGGCGGCGCCGATGCCGGCCAGGTCCTGACCGGGGGCCACATCGGCGAGCAGGTCGTGCGCGGCCGACAGGCTGCGGGCGAGCGCGTCGGCGGCGTTGCCCGATCCGGTCCGGCTGTCGATCACCGACTCGCCCAGCCGGCGACCGGTGAGGTCACCGACCGCGAGGGCGATCTTCGTCCCGCCGAAGTCCAGTCCGAGGACGACCGATGCCGCAGCCACAGGGGGTGGCACCTCCTCGCGCCGGCCAATAGAATCGATAGGAAACTAACTTAACAACCAATCCGTCCACAAGGGATTGCCGAGAGTTGTTGGCCCGAAGTTGGGCCGCGCGGACGGCCGGGTTGTGCGCGGCAGCGAGGGGGACGACGTGACGGTGATGGCCGGCGGCGCGCGCCCGCAGCTGATCCGCGAGATCAACGAGCAGGTGCTGCTCGACCACATCCGCCGGTCGGGGCCGTTGTCGCGGACCGAGCTGGCAGGCCGCACCGGTCTGTCGAAGCCGACCGTGTCCGCGACACTGGCCGCACTGGAGCGGACCGGTCTCGTCCACGTCACCGGACAGCGCACCGGGGTACCCGGGCCGGCCGCGAGTCTGTACGAGGTGCGCCCCGAGGCCGGGTTCGTGCTGGGTCTCGACGTCGGGCGCGAGTACTTGCGCGGCGGGATCGCCGACCTGGCGGGTTCGGTTCGCAGCCGGCGCAGCGTGCGCACCAAGGCTGGTGACGCGATGGCGAGGATCCAGGCGCTCGTCGACCTGAGCGCGGCACTCGCCGCCGACGCGGGGATCGAGGTCACGCAACTGACGCAGACCGTGCTCGGCAGTCCGGGTGTCTACGACCCACAGCTCGACGCGCTCACGCTGACCGGGCGGCTGTCCGGCTGGGACTCACCGGCGACCCTCGCAGCACTGCGCGAACGTTTCGGCCCGTCGCTGATGATCGAGAACGACATCGACGCGGCCGCGATCGCCGAACGCGTGCACGGCCACGGCCGGGACGTGAACAGCTTCGCGTTCGTCAGTGTCGGGACCGGCATCGGGATGGGCCTCGTCCTCGACGGCAAGCTGCGGCACGGTGCGCACGGCGTCGCGGGGGAGATCGGGTACCTGCCGTTCACCGAAGGCAGCGGCAGTGATGCGCGGGACGCGCGCAAGCGGGGCGGGTTCGACGCGTCGGCCTCGGCGGCTGCCGTCGTACGGGCGGCGCGCCGGGCGGGTGTCCGTGGCGCCACGACCGCGGAGAAGGTGTTCGCGGCGGCGGCCCGGGGGGATGCGCGGGCGGTCGCGGTGGTGGACGAGGAGGCGTTGCTGGTCGCGAAGGCGGTGTGCACGGTGATCACGGTCGTCGATCCCGAGCTGGTGGTGCTGGGCGGCGGGATCGGGCAAGCGCCTGGCTTCCTCGAGGCGGTCACCAAGCACCTGCGCCGGCTCGCGCCGGTGCTGCCCGAGGTCAAGGCGAGTGTGCTCGGGACCGAGACCGTGGTGGCCGGCTGCCTCGCCGCGGGCGTCGATCGCGCCTGGCAGACCTTGGCCGGAAACTCTGCGACCTAACCGGACGCAGACCGTCCGCAATGCGGTCTAGGGTGCGGGTCATGGCTATCGCTAAGTACCCGAGTTTCGTGCTCGACTGCCCGGACCCCGCCCGCCTGGCGGAGTTCTACGCCGAGTTGCTCGGCTGGAAGGTGGACGCCCGCCGTGACAATTGGGTCGACATCCGCCCGGCGGACGGCAGCAACTGCATCTCGTTCCAGCAGGTGCAGGATTTCAAGCCACCGACGTGGCCGACTCAGGAGGTGCCGCAGCAGTTGCACCTCGACGTCATCGTCGAGGATCTGGACGCGGCCGAGCCGGAGGTGCTGGCGATCGGCGCGACCAAGCCCGACCATCAGCCCGGAACAGACTTCCGCGTCTTCCTGGATCCGGCCGGGCACCCGTTCTGTCTGTGTGTCGACTGACCGTAGGGTGAGGGGGTGACGAGCTGGCGGGAGGAACGACGGCAGGCGGCCGCCGAACACGCGGCCGCGCTGGAGCGCAAGCGGGCCGCGGAGACGGCGCAGGCGCGGGAGCTGCTCGCGGGATTCGTCGCGACGATGACCGAGCGCGGCGTACCGCCCGAACCGCTGCGGGCCCAGGTCGTCGGGTCGAACGCCAGCTACCGCACCGGCCGCACCGGCTGGTACCTGCGCCGCAACCGCTCGCTGGCCGTCGACGTCGACGGCAACTTCTACATTCTCGGCGTACCGGCCAGCCTGAAGTCCCGCGTCGCCGGGATCCGGGTTCACCCCTCCGACCCGCCGCTGGTCGTCGGCCAAGGTGCCCGGGACGGCGAATCCATGCCGCTGGCCGAGCTGCTGCGCCTTCGCCTCGACTCCTGAAGGCCCGCTGCGAGGAGCCGTTTGCGGTCCTGGCCGGAAACTCGCGTGCAATTTGTCGGTGGGGGCGACTACGGTCGGTCGGGTGCTGACTCTGCTTCGCTATGGGGTACGTGTGGCACCTGGGAGCACCCTGTTGTCGAACGGCCTGGCTGTGCTCGGCGCCTTGCTGGGGATGGCGGTCACGTTGCTGACCGGCCGTGTCGTCGGGGCGGTTCCAGGTGCGATCGACGGCGGCCCCGGGGCGATGCCGATCGGTGAGTTCGCCTGGCTGCTCGCGGGGTTGCTGGTGGTCTTCGTGCTCAACAGTGCGCTGCCGGCGCTGCACCAGGCCGCGTTCTTGACGATGGACGCGGGGGTGGTGCGCGCGATCGGCACGGGGATCACCGAGCCGCTGCTCGCGCCGCGCCGGATCGAGCACCTCGAGGACCCGAAGGTGCTCGACGTCCAGGAGCGCGCGAAGGGCAAGGGCGGGTTCCACCTCTCGCTCGGGTTGAGTCAGGTGCCCTGGGTGCTCGCCAGCCGCGTCGCGCTGATCGGCTCCGCCGTGATCGTCGGCGCAATGTTCCGCTGGTGGGTGGCCCTGATGCTCGTCGCGGTCACCCTGCTCCTGGAGTGGTACAGCGGGCGCCTCGTCGAGCGGGAGGTCGACGTCTGGTGGGGCAACACCGAGGAGCAGCGTCGCGCGAACTACCTGTTCGACCTCGGCATGCGGGACGCCCCGAAGGAGTTGCGTGTGTTCGGCCTGCACACCTGGCTGGTCGATCGGTACATCCGCGAATGGACCGCCGGCTACCGCCCGGTGTGGGCCCGGCGGCGGCAGAACGCGAAATGGTCGCTGCTGATCGGCGGCGTCCACCTGGTGGCGAACGGTATCGCGATCCTCGCGGTCGGCCGCGCTGCGCTGAACGGTTCGCTGCCGCTCACCCAGGTAGCGACCACGCTGCCGGCCATCCTCGCGATCGGCCAGGCGAACAACGGCTTCGGCGTGGTGCAGGTCCGGCGCGGACTCTCGGCGTACCGCGCGATGCGTGAGCTGCCGGAGACGATCGCGCAGCGCCATCCGGATCCGGTCGCCACGGCGGTGCACCGAGTGGAGACGATGCCGGCCCGCGAGATCCGCTTCGAGAAGGTCGGGTTCCACTACCCGGGCTCGGACGTGCCGGTGCTGCGCGACCTCGACCTCACGATCAACGCGCGCGAGGCGCTCGCGCTGGTCGGCGTGAACGGTGCCGGCAAGTCCACGCTGGTCAAGCTGCTCGGCGGTGCGTATCGGCCGACCAGTGGGCGGATTCTCGTCGACGGGGTGGACCTCGCCGAGCTGGATCTCGCGGCGTGGCAGCGGCGAGTGGCGGCGATCGTGCAGGACTTCCTGCGCTTCCCGCTGCCGGTGACCGACAACGTGACGTTCGGTGCGGTCGAGCGCGCGGGTGACGAGTTGACGATGGCGAGGGTCGCGCGCGAGTCCGGCATCGACGACGTGGTCCGCGGTCTGCCGAAGGGCTGGGACACCGTGCTGGACAAGACGTTCGACGGCGGTGTCGACCTGTCCGGCGGTGAGTGGCAGCGCATCGCGCTCGCCCGCGCGCTGTTCGCCGTGCATGCGGGAGCAGGCGTCCTCGTACTGGACGAGCCCGCGGCCGCGCTCGACGTGCGCGCCGAGGCCGAGCTGGTCGAGCGGTACCTCGAGCTGACCTCTGGCGTGGCGTCGCTGATCATCTCGCACCGGTTCTCGGTGGTGCGTAACGCCGACCGGATCTGCGTCCTGTCCGACGGCCGGATCGTCGAGGACGGCACCCACGAGGAGCTGCTCGACCAGAACGGCGACTACGCGACGATGTTCCGCCTCCAGGCCGAGCGTTACGTGACCGGACCGGAGGCCGTTGATGCCTGATCAGTCCCGCACGCTGCGCATCCTCTGGCTGTGGCTGAGTACGACGTTCCGCGCGGCGCCGTGGCTGATGACGATCTCGACCGTGCTGGCCGGGGCCCGAGCGATCACCGCGCCGGCGCAGACGTACGGCGTGAGTCGCCTGGTCGACGGCATCGCCGCGGACAACTCCAACACGATCGCCCTCGGCGTCGCGATCATCGTCGGCGCGCTGGCGGTGTCGTTCCTGGCCGACGGACTCGGCTGGCCGCTGCAGGACACCGCACAGGAGCGGATGGCCGGCCGGGTGCACGCCGACCTGCTCGACGTGACGACCGGTATCCCCGGCCTGACGCACCACGAGCGGGCCGACATCTCGGATCGGCTCGAGGTGGTGCGCGAGCGCGCCTGGCGGATGGGTGTCGGCGCCGAGGTCCTGCTGTGGGCCTTCGCCACCGTGACGAACACGGCGACCGTCCTGACGTTGCTCGGGTCGGTGCATCCGCTGCTGCTTGCGCTCCCGTTGCTCGGGGCGGTGCGGATCTGGTCGGCGTACCTGAGCAGCGTCCGGCAGCACAAGGCCTGGGAGGACTCGATGCCGCAGGAGCGGCTGGTCGACCGGCTGATCGAGGTCGCGAAGGATCCGCGGACCGCGCTGGAGCTGCGGGTGTTCGGGCTCGGCAAGGTGTTGCTCGACCGGATCTTCGCGCTGCAGACCGAGCGGTTCGCGCGCCGGGTCGCGGCGGCCCGGTGGAGCGCGAAGGTCGACGGCTCGGTGCGGCTGCTGTTCGGCATCGTGTACGCCGCCGCGATCGTGTGGGTGGTCGTCCGTGCGCGCAACGGGCAGGCGAGTGCGGGTGACGTCGTCCTCGTGCTACTGCTCGCGCCGCAGGTGGACCAGATGACCGGCGGTATCGCGCAGAACGTGTACTGGGTCGGCGAGGTGGTGCGCAGCTTCAGCCGCTACGACTGGCTGCGCGAGTACGCCAAGCAGAACTCGTGGCGCTCGAGTACGACGCCTGCGCCCGAGCGACTGACCAACGGGATCGAGTTGCGCGACGTCGGGTTCGCGTACCCGGGCTCGGAGACCGCGGTGCTCAGCGACATCAACCTCGAGGTGCCGGCCGGCTCCGCCGTCGCGCTGGTGGGGGAGAACGGCGCGGGCAAGACCACGCTGGTCAAACTGCTCGCGCGGATGTACGACCCGACGTCCGGACGCATCCTTGTCGACGGCGTCGACCTCGCGACGATCCAGCCGGACGAATGGCGGTCGCAGCTGTCGGCCGGCTTCCAGGACTTCGTGAAGTTCGAGCTGACCGCACGCGAGGTCGTCGGGATCGGCGATGTCGAGCGGGCCGATGACGAGGACGCCGTCCGTGCGGCCGTCGCGCGCGGCGACGCCGAGGCGGTCGTCGCGGGGCTGCCGCGCGGGCTGGATTCCCAGCTGGGCAAGAAGTTCAAGGACGGCGTCGAATTGTCCGGCGGCCAGTGGCAGCGACTCGCGCTGGCCCGGGCGTTCATGCGCGAGAAGCCGCTGCTGCTGTTGCTCGACGAGCCGACCGCGGCCCTCGACCCGGAGGCCGAGCACCGGCTCTACGAGCAGTACGCCCGGGCCGCCAAGATCGCCGCGGCCGAGACCGGCGGCATCACCGTCCTCGTCTCACACCGCTTCTCCACGGTCCGGATGGCCGATCTGATCGTGGTCATGCACAACGGCCGGATCGAGGAGTTCGGCACCCATGAGGATCTGCTCGCCGCCGACGGCCGCTACGCCGAACTCTTCGAACTCCAGGCCCGCGCCTACCGCTGACCTTGATCACCAGGGGCGCCTCGCCCTCGAGCACAAACAGCAGGTCGCTCGACGCCGTACCCGATCCGGCCATCCTCCGGGCAAATTGGGTGGCGGGGGTGGAGTGGCACTGGTAGCGTCGCCGATCTGTCTTTTCGGGATCGAATCGAACCGGATGGATCTGCTCCGGGGCGGGACCCAGCTCACGATTCGAGGCATTTCGACCATGGTCGAACCGGAATTAGCAACCGAACGCAGCCATCTGTCCCACGCTCGCACCGCCCTGCGCGGAATGTACGCCGAGGTCGTGGACCGTGAGGTCCAGATCATCGGCGGTGAGGACAACGACGAACGCTTCACCAACGAGGCCAACCAGCGGGCCAAGGAGATGCGCACGCAGGCGCTCCTGGACCTGCCCGACGTACCGCTGTTCTTCGGCCGGCTCGACTACGAGCACGGCACGATCGAAGACCTGGACCAGATCTACATCGGGCGCCGTCACGTCCACGACGGCTCCGGCGTACCGCTGGTGATCGACTGGCGGGCGCCGGTGTCGGTGCCCTTCTATCGCGCGACCCGCAGCGACCGGCGACGGGTGCTGATGCGCCGCCGGTACGGCTTCTCCGACACGCCCGAAGGCACGGCCGAGCTGACCGGCTTCGAGGACGAGCCGCTGACCGGCGGCCTCGAGGTGGACAAGGCCGACGAGTTCCTGCGCGCCGAGATCGAGCGCCCGCGCACCGGACCGATGCGCGACATCGTGGCGACCATCCAGCCCGAGCAAGACGACCTGGTCCGGGCGCCGCTGCATCCGAGTGTCTGCGTCCAGGGCGCGCCCGGCACCGGCAAGACCGCGGTCGGTCTGCACCGCGTCGCGTACCTGCTCTACACCGAGCGCGAACGCCTCGGTCGCGGCGGCGTCGTGATCGTCGGACCGAACCGCTCGTTCCTGTCCTACATCCGCAAGGTCCTCCCGGCGCTCGGCGAGGTCGACGTCCGGCAGATCACGATCGACGAACTACTGACCCGGCCGGCCACGGCGACCGACACTCCGGAAGCCGAGGCCCTGAAGGGCGACGAGCGGATGGCCGGCGTGCTGCGGCGCGCGCTCTGGTCGTACGTCGGTACGCCGACCGAGGGCGTGCTGTACAGCAAGGGATCGCGGCGGTACCGGGTGCACGATTACGAGGTCGTCGACATCGTGCAGGATCTGCGCGAGTCGACGAGGTACGCGCCCGGCCGGAACGCGCTGGCGCAGCGGATCGCGCACGTCGTGCTGGTGCGGATGGAGGAGCGTGCCGAGTCGCCCGACGACCGCGTGCAGAACGCGGTCGCGCGCTCGAAGCCGGTGAAGGCCGTTCTCGACGCGGTCTGGCCGCGCGTGGTCCCCGAGCAGATCCTGCATCGGCTGTTCGCCGACGCCGACTTCCTCGCCGCCGCGGCGCCCGACGTGACCGAGGCCGAACGGACGGCGTTGCTGTGGCCGAAGCCGCCGCGCTCCTGGAAATCGGCGCAGTGGTCGTTCGCGGACACGGTCCTGCTCGACGAACTCGAGGACCTGATCGAACGGCGGACCGGATCACTCGGTCACCTGGTTCTCGACGAGGCGCAGGACCTGTCGGCGATGCAGTTGCGCGCGCTCGGCCGGCGCTGCCGGAGCGGATCGGCGACCGTACTGGGCGACCTCGCGCAGGCGACGACGCCGTGGGCGGCCGGCGCCTGGGATCGCGTCCTCGGTCATCTCGGCAAGAGCGACGGCGTGGTGGCCGAGCTCGATCGTGGGTTCCGCGTACCGGCGCAGATCATCGACTTCGCGGCGCGGCTGCTGCCCGAGATCGCGCCGACGCTGAGCACCCCGAGCGGCATCCGGACCGTCGCCGACGCCCTGCGGATCGTCTCCGCGGACGCGTCGACGTACACCGAGCAGGTCGTCGCCGAGTGCCGGGCCGCGCTGGCCGGGGAAGGGTCGGTTGCGCTGATCGCGGCGGACGACCAGGTGGCCGGGCTCCGCGACGCGATCACCGCGGCCGGGCTCGACACCGCGTTGCTCGGTGAGACCGAGGACGAGATCGACAGCGTGCGCCTGGTCTGTGTCCCGGCGACCCTGGCCAAGGGTCTGGAGTTCGACGCGGTGGTGGTCGCCGAGCCGGCCCACATCGTCGCCGCCGAGCCCCGTGGCCTGCACCGCTTGTACGTCGTCCTCACCCGAGCCGTCAGCCGGCTGCAGATCGTCCACGCCGAACCGCTCCCGGCGGCGCTCACCCAGGTACCAGCAGGAGTTGCGACCGCCTGATCCCGCCGCGGCGCTATCGTGCAGGCAGCCGAACGGGGAGAGTTACGTGAGTGCACTGATCGTCTGGGTCGCCGGCGGCCTGTTGATCGTCGCCGCCGCGGTCGGGGTGGGCATCGTCGCGCTCATCCGCCGGCAGCGGTACATCGGCTCGATCCGGCAGCGTGGCTGGATCTTCGTCAACACGCCGACGTTCGCGAGCGTCGCGCGGTTGAACAACCCACCGTTCGGCCTCGGGTTCGCCCGGCAGGCCGACGACCAGATCCTCGGCCTGACCGCGACCGGCCGCGCATTCCAGGTGATCGAGTACACGACGAGGTACTGGACCGGGTGGGTCGGCATGGTCACGATGTCGCGCCGGCTCCCCGAGCTGTGGGTCACCGGCGGTCAGACCGGACCGCGGTACGGCGTGCTAGCGCAGTCGGTCGCCGTTCCGCCGCAGCTCGGCCCGGGCTGGCAGGTCGGCGCGCAGGACCCGGTGTTCGCGCAGGAGGTGCTGACGCCGGAGGTGTGTCGGCAGCTCACTGCCCTGGCGGCCGGTCAGCCCGGCGTGAACCTCAGCATCGACGGCGACCAGATCGTCGTGCTGGACCCGCCGCGGCAGGAGGTCGACCAGCTCGGCCCATGGCTGGACCAGGTCGGCGCGATCGCGGCGGCGATCGATGCGGCACCGCTCGATCACCGGGTCCAGCCGGAGCCGGAGCCGCGGCTGCGGTTCTACCACCACCCCGGGTGGTATTGGCTCGGCGTCGACGACACCGTGCTGAACTACGCACCGATCAATCGCTCGGGGTACGACCACCGCACCGAGCAGGTGGTCCGCGGGCGGGACGGCGATGGGCCGCCGTTCGTCGCATTCGAGCACCACTGGAAGACCAAGCGGACCGAGACCTCCCGGGACAGCGACGGCAACTCACACACCCGGACGGTCGTCGAGCACCACTCCGAACCGATCCTGGGTTTCCAGCTGCCGATCCGGATGCCCCGGCTGACCGTCGGGCACCGTGGGCTCTCCGAGGGCATCAGCTTCGAGAGCCAGGAATTCAACGAGCGGTTCGCGATCTTCGCGGCGGACCTCAAATTCGCCTACGACGTGATCCATCCGCGCCAGATGGAGTACCTGCTGTCCCGGCGGGGCGTACCGTTCACGATCGAGGAGGACTGGGCCTGGTTCACGCCCAGGGAGCACAGCGAGCCTGCGGTCGCGTTCTGCTCGGAGTACCTGCGCGGGTTCCTCGGCCGGATCCCGCGGTTCGTCTGGCGCAACCTCGGCCTGCCGGACACGCCGTACCCGGATCCGACCCAGGTTCAGTAGTTCATTAAGTCGGCCGGACAGTGCTCCCGGACGGGAATGCTGGTCCGGTCCCCGTGGTTGCGTCTGAGCGTGTCAACACAAAGAACAGTCGTCATCTTCGGTGCCAGCGGCGATCTGAGCTCCCGGTTGCTGCTCCCCGGTCTGGGCAGTCTGCTCGCCGGACCGCGTGCCTCGAGCGTGCGGATCATCGGCACCGGCCGTTCGCCGCTCGCGGCGGACGAGTGGACGGAGCGGGTCCGGTCCGCGTTCACGCCCCGAAGCGGCGAGCTCGGCCGGGTCGCGGCCGAGACGCTCGCGACCACGCAGTACGTCGCCGGTGACCCGACCGACGTCGCCCATCTGCGCACGTTGCTCGAGCTCGCCGGCCCGGCGCCGGTGCTGTACTTCTCGCTGCCGCCGGCCGTCACCACCGAGATCGTCACGCGGCTGCAGGACGTCGACCTGCCTGACGGCACCGAGCTCGCGTTCGAGAAACCGTTCGGCACCGACGCCACGTCGGCGGCCGCGCTGAACAAGCTCGTCGGCGACCTGGTTCCCGAGGAGAACGTGCACCGCGTCGATCACTTCCTCGGCCGCACCGCCGTGCTGAACCTGATCGGCCTGCGCTTCGCGAACCGCCTCTTCGAGCCGGTGTGGAACGCCGAGCACATCGACAGTGTCGAGATCGTGTACGACGAGACGCTCGGTCTCGAGGGCCGCGCGCAGTACTACGACAACGCGGGCGCGCTCGTGGACATGATCCAGAGCCACCTGCTCCTCGTCCTCGCGCTGCTCACGATGGACGCCCCGGCCACGATGGACGCGGTCGAGGTCCGCAGCGAGATGGCTCGCGCCCTGCGCAGCACCCACCTGTTCGGCGGCTCCGCGATCGCGGCCAGCCGGCGGGCGCGGTACACCGCCGGCGTCGCGGACGGTCGGATCGTTCCGTCGTACGCCGACGAAGCGGGCGTGGATCGCGATCGGGAGACCGAGACGCTGGCTGAGGTGACGGTCGAGGTGGACAACAACCGCTGGGCCGGCGTGCCGTTCACGCTGCGGTCGGGCAAGGCGCTCGGCGAGGCACGCAAGGAGATCGTGATCAAGTTCAAACCGCTGCGGCACCTGCCGTCCGGGCTGACTGTCGGCAACGGCGCCAAGGACGGCGAGACGCTGCGAATCGGCCTCAATCCGGGGGAGCTGTCGCTGTCGGTTCCCGCCCTCGGCGTCGACGGCCCGTACACGATGGGTCAGGTGTTCCTGGACGCGACGCTGCCGTCGTCCTCGGTGCTGCCGTACGGCGAGGTGCTGAACGGGATCCTGCGCGGCGACCCGCTGCTCTCGGTCCGCGGTGACGTGGCCGAGCGGTGCTGGGAGATCGTCGAGCCGGTGCTGGCGGCCTGGCACGCGGACGAGGTCCCGCTGGAGGAGTACGAGGCCGGCTCCGACGGTCCGGTGCACTGGCAGGGCGCGAGCACGCCCGCCGCCTGACGAAACCCTACTTCGGCTCTTCTGGGCCCGTGTCCGGCGGAGGACGTGTCATCGATGGCCGCCAGGGGCGGACCGTGTGCTGGACGCGGCGCGTGTCCCCGCACGGTGGGTTTACCCACGGTGTTGTGGGTTCCTGACCCGTGTGAAGGGTGTGGAACCCACAACACGGTGGGTGAACCCACCGTGCGGCGGTAGCC
>NZ_JBEZFT010000104.1:0-23429 GCF_040649595.1 Kribbella sp. NPDC048915
CACGCCACCCACGCCACATGCCCGAGCGTCCCCGGCTCCATCACCACGACCACCGAATCCAGACCAGGCCGTGCATCAATCATCTAGGAGAGTTTTCGCGGGTCAGCGGTGCGGGCAGAGCAGACGGTGGAAGCGGCGCGGGGTTGGTGCGAACCCGGCGAACTGCGCCGGCCGGCGTGGCGCGGGCGAACCGGGGTGGCCGGGGTCTCCTGGGTGACCGCGGCCGTGGTGGATCGTACGGCCAACACGATGGGTCAACCCCTCGTCTTGGAGGTTCTCTGCTCATCAGTCACAAGTGCGGCTTGAACGTGGTGCCGGCCGGGACGGTGACCCCTCATCCCCGTCCCGGCCGGCACATCCCCACCCGGTGAATCCCCCCGCCGGGCCCCCGCGTGTCCTGAGTCGGGCTGCTAGCGGCTGATCTTCGCGGCCGCCCGGCGCGCGAGTTTGTCGAAGTTCGGGGCCGGGACGCCCGGGCCCATTTCGCTGAACGCCAGCACCGACACGGTGCGGCCCTTCAGCGTCACGGCGTACGGGAAGCCGCCGTCCTCGCTGCCCGGGTCGTTCGGCTTCGGATAGTCGTACCAGCGGATCACCTGCGTGATGTCGCCCGAGGCGCCCTTTACCACCCGGTTCTCGGTGATTTTCCGCCCGTGCGTCGGCGCCGGCTTGCTGTATGTGCAGCTTTTCAGCGTCGCGATGATCGAGTTGTACGCCGTCCGCGCGCTCGCCGGTGTGGCGTAGCGGCTGACGTACTGCGCGCCGTACGCGTCCATCTCGTCGGTGAACCCGCGGGCCATCCGCGCCGCGACCCGCTTGCCCTCGGTCGAGGCCGGTCCGCAGTACGTCTTCGGCAGGATGCCCCGGTCGACCTGACGGAACCAGTCCCGGCGCGCGTCGGCCTTCTTCACCTCGCCGACCGTCAGCAGTTGCGACCGGCTCAGCGCGGTGCCTGCCGTCGCGGCTGTCGTGCCGGCGTCGGCGCCCTGCGCGGCCAGCGCCGTGAGTCCCACGGCCAGTATTCCGGTCGCCACACCTGTCGCAACCACCCCACGGCGCATGCCCCCAGCAACAAACCTCACGTTCCGTCCCCTCGTCGGTTGGTTGTCGAGGTAGACGCGGCAAGCGGCCGGAAAGTTGATTCCGGTCCGGCCGGAAAAATTCCGGCCGGTTCCGGAAAGTTATCCGGACAGTTGCAGGGTCTGGGTCCGCAGGGTCTGGACCGAGACACGCCCGCGCAGGCGGCGCAGCATGCGGGCGTCCTCGAAGCCGACAGCCCGGGCGGCGGCTTCGACCGTGGCGCCGTGGCCGATCAGGTGTTCGGCCCGTTCCAGGCGCAGGAGCTGCTGGTACCGCAGCGGCGTGAGACCGGTCGCCGCGGTGAAGATCCGGGTCAGCGTCCGCTCGCTGACCCCGACCAGACGGGCCAGCTCGGACAACGGCAGCTTCTCGGCGTACCGCGCGTCGATGATGTCCTGCACCCGATGCGCCAGGTCGCTCAGGTGGTCGCGGTGCCGCAGCATCACCGACTCCTGCAGTTCGTCGCCGTTACGCCGCGCGTAGACGACCATCTCGCGCGCGACCCGGGCGGCAGCCTCGGCACCCCGGCCGACCGCGATCAGGTGCAGGGCGAGGTCGATACCGCTCGCGATCCCGGCTGAGGTGATCACGCGGTCGTCCTCGACGTACAGGACGTCCCGGACGATGGTCGCCTGCGGGTAGCGCGCGGCCAGCTCGTCGGTCAGGTCGTGGTGGGTGGTGAATCGCCGCCCGTCGAGCAGACCGGCCCGCCCGAGCGCGTCGGCTCCGGAGCAGACGCTCGCCACGGTCCCGCCACTCGCGTGGTGCGCACGCAGCCGCTGCCGGACCTCGTACCCGATCGGCGGTTCCGGGGACAGCCGCGGTGACCGCCAGCCGGGCACGACGACCAGGTCGCCGGGATCGAGCTCGGGCCACTCCGTCGACGTCCGCAGCGGTACGCCCTGCGCGGTCACGATCTCGTCCGACTCCGCGGCGTACGACACCTGGTAGCCGTACCCGAGGTCGTTCGCGGTCGTGAAGGCCTGCGCCGGGCCGGCCAGATCCAGCAGATGTAGCCGCGGCACCAGCACGAAGACCACCCGGGTAGGACTCATCCGGTCAGGATGCCACGGGGACGCCGGTGAGCTCGTCGAGAGTCCGGATGGTGGCGAACCGGCCGGCCAGCACGTACTCGGTGCGCTCGGTGAGCTGGTCGGCGGTGAGTGTCCGCGGGTCGGCGAGGATCTCCTCCTCGGTCGCGTCCTCGCGGATCGACCAGTGCGCGAGCGCCATCGTCGCGGTCGCCTCGGTGACGAACTCGACGGTGTACCCGAGGTCGGAGCCGACCCGGGCGGTGGTCTCGCAGCACTGCTCGGTACGAATGCCGCAGACAACGATCTTGTCCACACCGTGCCAGGTCAGGAGTTGCTGCAGATTCGTGGTGGTAAAGGCGTTGTGCGAGGTCTTCCGGATGATCGGCTCGCCGGCCAGCGGCTCCAGGCCGTCGATGAACTCGACATGCCCGGTGGCCGGGTCGAACACGCTGCCGGTCCCGGGCTCGGTGTGCAGCACCCACACCACGAGGTCGTCGCGGTCCCGCGACGCGCGGACCAGGCGATCCACGCGCTGGGCGATGTCCGGGTGGTTCACCAACTGCCAGTTCGGGCGCACCCGGAACGATTCCTGGACGTCGATCACGATCAGCGCGGTTCGGCTCATGCCTCGATGATCGCCTGCGGACACCGCCCGGCCGAAGGGTCGATCGGGGCCAGGACCGGAACGATCTGGTCAGCGGGCAGAGATCGGACGAATTCGCACCGTTCCGAACTGTTCCAAACACTGGTCTGGAGTGCTTATCGTGCCCAGGTCTGGTCTGTACAACGATTGAGGGGATTGCGATGCCCGATCACCTGCCCCGCCGCCAGGTCCTGCGGACCGCCGGCGCCCTGGGCCTCGGTGCCGCCGCCGCGGGCGCTCTCAGCAGCGCTGCGGACGCCGCCACCCGACCCGGAGCGGCCGCCGATCCGCCGGATAGATTGACCGGCATGCGCGGACACCACGGCAAGCTCGAGATCACCCAGGCCGAGTTCGGCACCACCGAGGACGGACAGCAGGTGGACGTCTACACGTTCACCAACGGCCGGGTGACGATCTCGATGCTCACCTGGGGTGCCACCATCCAGCGCGTCGAGACGCCGGACCGCCGCGGCCGGACCACCAACATCAGCCTCGGTTTCGACAACCTGACCGACTACGCCACGCTCAGCCCGTACTTCGGTTCGACCATCGGCCGGTACGGCAACCGGATCGCCAAGGGGCAGTTCACCCTGGACGGGACGTCGTACCAGATCCCGGTCAACAACGGGGAGAACGCGCTGCACGGCGGCACCGTCGGCTTCGACAAGAAGGTCTGGGACGCCGAGATCGTCCGGAACGACAGCACCGTCGGCGTCGCGTTCAGCTACGTCAGCCCCGACGGCGAGATGGGCTTTCCCGGTGAGCTCACCAGCACCGTCACCTACACGCTGGACCGGCGCGACAACCTGCGGATCGACTACCACGCGACCGTGGCCGGCAAGCCGACGATCGTCAACCTGACCAACCACGTGTACTTCAACCTGCTCGGCGAGGGCAACGGGACGATCTACGACCACGTCCTCGAGCTGAACGCGCCGAAGTACACGCCGGTCGACGCGACCCTGATTCCGACCGGCGAGATCGCCCCGGTCGCCGGGACGCCGTTCGACTTCAGCAAGCCGACCGCGATCGGCAAGCGGCTGCGCGGCGACCACGAGCAGCTGATCTTCGGCCGCGGCTACGACCACAACTTCGTCCTCGGCGGCCGCCCGGACCGCGACGGACTGCGGCTCGCGGGCCGGTTCTGGGAGTCGGAGCACGGCCGCACGGTCGAGGTCCGCACCGACCAGCCCGGCGTCCAGTTCTACAGCGGCAACTTCCTCGACGGCACGTTCCTCGGCATCGGCAACAAGGCCTATCGCCAAGGCGACGCCTTCGCGTTCGAGACCCAGCACTTCCCGGACTCCCCCAACCACCCGAACTTCCCGTCCACCGTCCTCCGCCCCGGCGAGACGTACGAGTCCACCACCGTCTACTCGTTCGGCACCAAGTAGGCCAGCCCGAACCCCGCCGTACCTTCACGACCTGAAGGTACGGCGGGGTCCGACGCGCCGGGGCCCGGGCAAGGGTGGCTTCGGTTGCCTAGGGTCGGGAGCATGAGTGAGCCGGTCTTGCAGATCCCGTTCGAGGATGCGTTTCGGTTCGATCCGTCGCCGACGTTCGCCGAGTTGCGGGAGGGCCGGCCGGTGGCGCGAGTGCGGACGCTGGCCGGTGCGGAGGTCTGGCTGGTGACGCGGTACGACGACGTGAAGCTGGTACTGGCCGACCCGAGGTTCTCGCGCGCCGCTGTGGTGAAACAGGGCGCGCCACGGGTCGCACTGGCCAAGCCGATGCCGAACAGCCTGACCACCACCGATCCGCCCGAGCACAGCCGGCTACGTCGATTGGTCGTCCCAACGTTCGCGCACCGCAAGATCGAGCAGACCCGGCCGTGGGTCGCGGAGCTGTCCGCGCAGCTCGCCGAGGACGTGGCGCAGGCCGGCGACGGCGCCGACATCCGCGAGCTCGTCGCGCTGCCGTTGCCGATCCAGGTGATCTGCCAGCTGCTCGGCGTACCGTACGCGGACCGTGCGCAGTTCCGGGAGTGGACCGAGCTCGGGTACAGCATGAAGATGGCCGAGAAGGACTTGGTCGAGGACGCGATGACCAACCTGACCGCGTACATCGAGGACCTGGTCACCAAGAAGCTCGCGAACACCGACGAGCCGGCGCAGGACCTACTCGACGAGCTGGTCCGTGCTCGCGAAGCGGGCGACCGGCTCAGCCAGGAAGAGTTGATTGCCTTCGGCGTGAACTTGCTGGTCGCCGGCCACGAGACCTCGGCGAACCAGATCTCGAGCTGCGTCGCGACCCTGCTGCGGTGGCCGGAGAACTGGGCCCGCCTGGTCACCGAACCCGAGCTGATCCCGTCGGCGGTCGAGGAACTGCTGCGCTTCAACCGGTTCAGCGAGGTCGGCCAGCTCCGGGTCGCGATCGAGGACGTCGAGCTGCACGGCGTACGGATCAAGGCCGGCGAGGGGGTGATGGCCGCGCTCAACTCGGCGAACCGGGACCCGCGCGCGTTCGAGGCGCCGGACGAGCTGCGACTGGACCGCGCGGACAACAAGCACCTGTCGTTCGGCTTCGGTCCGCACTTCTGCCTCGGGGCGCAACTCGCGCGGATCGAGTTGCAGGAGTCGCTGGCCGCACTGGTCCGGCGGTTCCCGCGGATGAGTCTCGCGAAGCCGGCCGACGAGCTCGAGTGGCGTCGGGTGCTGGTCAGCGGTCTCGCAGAACTGCCGGTGAACCTGGGCGGTTCACCGGCAGTCTGATGAAGCTGGGTCAGTTCTGCGCGGCGAACACGACGCCGTGCTCGGCCTCGTACTGCTCGATGAACCGCGCGGCCATCGGCTCACTCGACGCGATCGCGTCCGCAAGCACCTTGGCGCTGCGCTCGCGGCCGGCCGGCCAGTCGGACAGCAGCGCGTAGGCCCGCATCCGCTTCTTCTCCAGCGCAGTGGGCTCCGGCTTGTCCTCGTCCGCCGCGTCGTCGGCCTTGGCGGCGGCCTTGATCTCGACCTTCGGCTCCGGCTTCGCGACCACCGGCGCCGGATCGGGCAGCACGGGTTCGACCTTCGGCGTACTGATCAGGGCAGGCGGCGCGGTGTCGCTGGTGTCGGCGAACGGCGACGGCGGCTTCGGCTTCTCCACCATCGGCTCGGCCTTCGGCTGCGGCGCGAACGGCTTCAGCTTGCTCGACGGCGAAGCGCCGTTGACCACATGCTGCTGCTCGGCCACGTCCTCGACGACGACCGCCTCGGCGACGGACTCGTCGCCCTTCGGCGGCTCGTCGATGATCGCCATCAGCTCGCCGGTCCACGCGTCGTCGTCGCGCAGCCCGACGCCGGTGTTGTCCGCACGCCGCGGCTGCCCGCCTTCGAGCACCCAGACGGCGGCCGGTACGGCGGGACGCCCTTCGGGCTCCTCCGGCGGCGGAGAGATCGCCTTGGTCAGTTTGTTGGTGATGACCTCGTAGTTGATCCGCTCCTCGAGCATCCCGGCCAGCCGGTCCGGGTCGTACGTCGTCTCGGCGATCTTCGCCAGCCGCTCGTCCTGATGCTCGGAACGGATGTACTCGGCGACGGTGCCGGCGATCGCCTCGCGGCGACTGCGGTTGCGGATCTGGTGCTGCGCGGCGCGGAGGCTCTCGTACAGCCCGTACCCGTGCTCGATCGCCAGCGAGCGCGCCAGCCAGGTGACCTTCGGCTCGCGGATCCACTGCACGACGCCGTACACCGGGCCGGTCTCGCGCATGTGCCCGGCCCGCCGCAGCGCGTCGCGCCGCCGCGCCGAACTGTGGATCAGCCAGAGCACGTACGCGAACGCGGACAGCCCGCCGAACCCGAAGGCCAGGAAGCGCTCCTCCGGCCGCCAGTGCCCGACCACGTTGAACACCACCGCGACGAGTGCGGCGAAGAACGACATCGCGCGGTAGGCGTAAGCCTGCTCGCCCTTGCGGCGGCGCAGGTCGGCGAGCGCGGCGGTGGCCACACCACCGAGCTCGAGGACCGCGACCGCGGGGGTGACCAGGACGATCTTGAGGAATGGTGAGAAGCCGGTCTCCGGCCACGGGATATGGGTCACGCCGGCCCAGACCTGGCCGACCAGCGCCGCGGCTGCCGCGGTCGCGTAGAAAGCGTAGGCGACTTTGTCCGCACCGGTGAGGGGTACGTTGACCAGTTCGCCACTACTGGGATTGCTGGTGTTCTCCTGCAAGACGTGCACTCCTGACCGGTTTGGGCTCTCCGGCAGCTCGTCGGGTGGTTTGGTACGGCGGCCCCAATAGCGCGCTGCACGAGGCTACCGGTTTCCGGCCCCGAACGGGGAGGCGAATCCGGAAACGATCTCGAACCTTCCCACTCGGTCCGGTTCCTAACCCACCGACCCCATCGAAATGACTCCGGTCTTGCTGACGCCGCAGCTAATATCCTATCGCGGCTTGGCCCAGGGGACGCCGATTTCGGTGAAGAGCGAGAGGGTGTCAGCGGCCCGTTCGACCCAGTGTTCGACGTCCTGGACGATCGGCCGGCGGTCGGGCCCCGCGCCTTCCCAGCGGACGAATTCGGGGGCGATCGGCAACGGATCGGCGGCCGTCCGCACCGCCTCGACCACGCGGGTGAATCCGCCGGTCGCTGCCAGCGGCACGTACAGCGGAACCGACGCATCCGCCCGGTGTGCGATCAGATTCTCGAGCAGATCGGCCCGGCCGTACTTCGTCCCGTCGAGCAGATCGGACTGGTACGTCAGGACGGCGCGCCGCTGTGACCCGTGCACGACGACCGTCGCTTCGGAGTGCTCCTCGGCGCACAACGTCACCGCGATCAGGATCGGCGTACCGCGGCCGGTGGTGATTCGCACCGCGGACGTGTCGTCGGACTCGATCGGGTTCGCTCGGTACAGCTCGGTCTCGATCGACCGTACGTCGTCCACGCCCGTCGAACCGTCCAGCAACAAAGCCGCGGCGGTCGCGTGCGCGAGCGGGTTCGTCACCGCGCCGTCGACGACGTCCACCCCATCGAGGCGCCGTCGCCCGGACCATTGCGCGCGGCCGAAGTACTGCGCCGTACGGACCCACTTCCCGACCGCGCTGATGCCGCGGATCTCACCGAGTTCGCCCGCCGCCATCATCGCCGCGAGCTTCAGGGTCGCCTCGGACGCCTGGGCCTGGAAACCGACCTGGCAGGCCCTGCCGGTCTCGGCCGCGACCGCGGACAGCCGCTGGAACTCCGCCATCGACGCGGTCGGCGGCTTTTCGAGGAGGACGTCCGCGCCGGCGCGCATCGCCAGCTCGGCCAGCGGAAGGTGGGTCTGGATCGGGGTACAGATCACCACGATGTCGACCTGCGTCGTTGCCAGCAGGTCGTCCAGGCCGGCGAAGACCTGGACGCCTGCCGGCAGGTCGGCGGCGCCGCGCGGATCGGCGACCGCCACCAGCTCGGCCCGGCCGGCCGCGGCCAGCCGGGCAGCGTTACGGACATGAGAGGCGCCGTGGCCGTGGATTCCCACCACGGCCACCCGGGCACCCGTCATCGGCGCGCCCGCGCCGCCTCAGTTGCCATCAGCAACCTACTTCAGCTCCCCGTTGACCTCGTCCAGGAAGGCCTTGGCGGCCGCGTCCGGCGCCTGCCGGCCGAACAGCACCTCGGTCGTGTACCGCTGGATGATCTTCTCCACCTGGCCACCGCCGACCGGCGGGGGCGGCGACGGCTCGCCGAGCTCCTTGCCGATGTCCTGGATGAACTGCGCCGACGTCTTGTCGGCCGGGTCCAGCTTCGTGGCCACCGCGGAGCGGATCTCGGTGTTCGGCGGCACGCCCCGCTCGGCCAGCAGTACGCCGCCGGCGGCGGTGCTGTTGGCCAGGTAGTTCACGAACTCGGCGGCTTCCTTCTGGTGCTTGGACCGCGCCGAGATCGACCAGAACATCGAACCCTTGTAGTACGAGCCGTTGTCGGCCGACTTACCGGTGGCACTCGGGATCCGCAGCAGCTTCAACGGCTGGCCGGTCGCCTTGCTGAAGGCGTTCAGCTGGTTGCTCCAGATGAAGGCCATCGCCAGCTTGCCGGTCGCGAACGCGGACTGGTCGAGCGGCGCGTTCAGGTCCTGCGAGATCGCCTCGGCCGACGGGATCGCCTTGGCGTCCCGCAACTTCAGGATGTACTTGAAGAAGTCCGTGGTCTTCTCCGGCGACACACCGAGCTTGCCGTCCTTGGTCCACAGCGACTCGCCGTTCTGCCGGGCCCACAGGTTCAGCCCGGCCTCGTTGCCGCCGAGCGGGCCGGTACCGGTGATCTTGCCGCCGGTCTTGGTGGTGATCTCCGCGGCGATCCGGGAGAAGTCGTCCCAGGTCCAGGTGGTGTCGTCGGGGATCTCCACGCCGGCGGTCTTGAACGCCGCCGGGTTGACCACCACCGCGAACGAGTTGATCCCGGCGTTCAGGCCGTACAGCCCGCCGTCGAACTCACCGGCGCCGAGCGTGTCCGGCTCGAACTTCGCGGTGTTCAGTCCCTCGGCCTTCTTCAGGTCGAGCAGTGCGCCGCGGTCGGCGTACTCGCGCAGGTACTTCTCGTCCATCTGGATGACGTCCGGCGCGTCGTTCGCGGCGACCGTGGTGGCGAGCTTGTCCCAGTACCCGGACCACTCGCCGAACTCACCCTTGATCGTGACGTTCGGATGATCCTTCTGGTACGCCTCGATGACCTGCTGGGTCATCTTGGTCCGGGTGTCGCCTCCCCACCAGGTGAAGCGAAGCGTGACCTTGCCGCCGTCCTCGGACGACGGGCCACCGGAGTCGCCGCCGCAGGCGGCGGCCGCCAGCAGCGTGGTGGCCAGCGCCACAGCTGTCAGGGCGCGTGGGATGTGCCTCATGAGGTGCACCTTTCAGGGGGTTACTTGATGCCGGTGGTCGCGATCCCCTTGATCAGGAACCGCTGCCCGAGCAGGAAGGCGAGGAAGACCGGAACGAGGGAGACGACCGACATCGCGAACATCGAGCCCCAGGACGAGTTCGAGGTCGCGTCGACGAACGACCGCAGCGCGACCGGGACGGTGTACATGTGCGGGTCGGTCAGGTAGATCAGCTGGCTGAAGAAGTCGTTCCAGGTCCAGATGAACGTGAAGATCGTCGTGGTGGCCAACGCCGGCACCATCAGCGGCAGGATGATCCGCAGGAAGATCGCGGCCTTGCCGCAACCGTCGATCCGCGCGGCCTCGTCCAGTTCGCGCGGGATGCCGCGGATGAACTGCACCATCAAGAAGACGAAGAACGCGTCGGTGGCGAGCAGCTTCGGCACGATCAGCGGCAGCACCGTGTTGATCCAGCCGAGGTTCGAGAACAGGATGTACTGCGGCACGATCACGACGTGGATCGGCAACATGATGCTGAGCAGCATGATCGCGAACCACAGCCGCTTCGCGGTGAACTCCAGCCGGGCGAACGCGTACGCCGCCATCGAGCAGGACACCAGGTTGCCGATGATCGAGCCGAGCACGACCAGCGCCGAGTTCAGCAGGTACCGGGTGAACGGCTCGGTCAGCGCGTTCCAGCCGAGCCGGTAGTTGTCGATGTGCAGATCCTTGATCAGGATCCCGGGGTCGCGGAAGATCTCGTTGCCCGGACGCAGCGAGCTGACCACCATCCAGATCACCGGGTACAGCATCACCAGTGCCGAACCCGCGAGCAGGACATGGATGACCAGCGGCCGGATCCGCGCCCAGCCGAACGCCGACGTCCGGCCGGCGGCGACCGTGCGGGGCAAGGTTTCAGTCGTCATAGAACACCCAGTACTTCGAGGCGAAGAAGTTCGCCGCGGTGAAGACTCCGATGATCACGAGCAGGAACCACGCCATCGCCGAGGCGTAGCCCATGTCGAAGTTCCCGAAGCCGCGGTCGTAGAGGTACAGCGTGAAGAACATCGTCGAGTCCGACGGTCCGCCGCTGCCCCCGGAGACGACGAACGCCTGAGTGAACGACTGGAACGCGTGGATGATCTGCAGCACCAGGTTGAAGAAGACGATCGGGGTGAGCAGCGGCAGGGTGATGCTGAAGAACCGCCGCAGCACGCCGGCGCCGTCGACCGAGGCCGCCTCGTAGTACATCGTCGGGATCTGCCGCAGCCCGGCCAGGAAGATCACCATCGGCGACCCGAACGTCCAGACGTTCAGCACCACCAGCGTGCCGAGCGCCGTACTCGGGTCGGAGATCCAGCCCTTGCCCTCGATGCCGATCAGGTTCAGCACCTGGTTGAGCAGACCGGTGGTCCCGAACACCTGGCGCCACAGGATCGCGATCGCGACACTCGAGCCGAGCAGCGACGGCAGGTAGAACACCGACCGGTAGAACGCCATCCCGCGGACGCCGCGGTCGAGCACGACCGCCAGCAGCAACGCGATCGCCAGCTGCAGCGGCACCGAGACGAACACGTAGGTGAACGTCACCCGCAGCGAGTTGTGCAGCCGCTCGTCGGACAGCATCCGGGAGAAGTTCTCCAGGCCGATCCACTGCGGTGCCTGGATCAGGTTGTAGTCCGTGAAGGACAGGTACAGCGAGGCCGCCATCGGGCCGATCGTGATCAGGAACAGGCCCAGTAACCACGGCGCCAGGAAGAGGTAGCCGGCCAGATTGTCTTTCTTCCGGCCAGTCGGTTTCTTTCCTCGGAGACTGCCCAGTTCGCCCAGCGCACTCATGGTCACCACCTTCGGAAAGCGCTTGCTTGGCCGGTCAAACTAGTATGAGAAACCGGTTTATGCAATAGCTCGTCGCGCCAGGGAGCGACCGGATCCGGACCTGTTACCTGCCTCCACGGCGATCTCGCGCCGAGGTATTGACAGGACAAACTCGGCACCGCGACAGTGCTGGGCATTTGGCAACCGTTTACCCACGGGAGACCCGATGCTGCGCCGTACCTTTCTCACCGGATCACTGACCACCGTTGCGCTCGGAGCACTGCCCACCACCGCCGCCGCCCGGGCCGCCGGTTCGGCCGGCGTCCGTGGTGGGGTGGCAGCTGTGGACGAGGACTTCCTGACCCTGCTCACCGAGGCGAACCGGAAACAGATTCCGATCGTTCTCGGAAACTTTCAGAACGTTTCCGACAGTGTCCGGACCGTGGCCCGCAAGGCGCGCCGCCTGGTTTCCGGCTACGTCTGGGGACGGTCGCCGTACCACCACGACGCGACACTGCTCGAACCGGTGGAATGGCTGGTCGGGCAACTGGCGGCGCGGCAGCACGACGACGGCCTGTACGACGTCGGCAACCTGCACTCGCCGCCGGACAGCGCTTTCGCGATCCAGGACGTGTGCCTGCTGTACGCGCTCCTCGACGCCGACGGTGGCGCGGAAACCGCCGGACTGCGCGCGACGCTGGCGTCGGTGATCAAGAAGGCCGGCCCCGCACTCGCAAGCGGCGGCGTCCACACGCCCAACCACCGCTGGGAGGTCTCGGCCGCGCTCGCCCGCGCCCATCACCTGTTCCCGGACCGCCGGTACGCCGCACGCATCGACGACTGGCTCGACGAGGGCATCGACGCGACGCCGGACGGGATCTACAGCGAGCGCAGTTCGACGTACGCCGCCGAGGTCACGAACCCGTGCCTGCTGACGATCGCCTGGCTGCGCAACAAACCGGCTCTGCTCGACTACGTACGGCGGAACCTCGACGTGACGCTGTACCTGCTCGAGCCGAACGGCGAGGTGGACACCACCGCGTCCCGCCGTCAGGACCAGAAGGGGATCCGCGAGGTCTGGTGGTACCTGACGCAGTTCCGCGAGCTCGCACTGCACACCGGGGACGGGCGTTTCACGACCGTTGCCAAGAGCATCGAGGATCGCGGTACCGGTGAGCTGGGCGATTTCCTGGCCGAGGTGCTGGAGCGCCCGGAACTGTCCGCCACCCTGCCGGCCGCCGCGCCGGCGCCCACGGACTTCGTCCAGCACTACCCGTCGCAGGCCTCGGTCCGGATCCGGCGCGGCGACCGAACCGCAACCGTTTTCGGTGGCACCGACTTCCACGACATCCCGGTGATCGCGTCCGGGCTGTCCACGAACCCGACGTTCTTCAAGCTCCGCAGCGGTGCGGCGATCCTCGACTCGGTCCGGCTGTCACCGCAGTTCTTCAGCACCGGTCATTTCCGCAGCGAAGGGCTGCGGCGGACCGCGCCGGGGACGTTCAAGCTGCAGCAGGAGGTCAAGGTGCCGTACCACCTGCCGCTGCCGAAACGCTACCGCCGCCCGGACGGCCGGTACGCACTAACCCTGGACGGCCGGTTCTACGCGTCGATGGACTTCCCGCACCGGCCCAAGCACTACCGGACGTTGCGCACCGACGTCACGGTCGCGGAGGTCGCGAACGGCTACGACCTGACGTTCGAGTTCGCCGGCGACGAGACGGCGTACGCGATCGAACTGTGCTTCCGGCCCGGCGGTGAGCTCGCCGGCGTCGAGGAGCTGGATGCCAATGGCAACTACCAGCTGATGTCCAGGACGGGCAGCTACACGGTCGGATCGGACCGGATCGAGTTCGGTCCGGGCAACGGCGCCGCCCGGGTCACGATGGATCCGGGCGAGCGCTACACCTATCTCGGCGGCAACATCACGCCGTCCGGTCTGCGCGTCTACCTGACCGGCCGCACCCCGGGCCGCCAGGTACTCAGACTGCGGACGTCGTAAATACGGCCCCTGTGACCGGTCCGTGGGCGGGTCCGAGTAACCAAGTCGGCGCCCGCGTTGGACGACCGCGCACGTCCCCGCACGGTGGGTTCACCCACGGTGTTGTGGGTTCCTGACCCGTGTGAAGGGTGCGGAACCCACAACACGCTGGGTGAACCCACCTTGCGGCGGAAACCCGGAACCCGGAAACCCCTACGACCACACCGCACGACCACACGCCACGGCACCCGCGCCGCACCGTCACCGCATGCCGAATCACCGCCGGCCGAATCACCGCTGACCAGATCACCGCCGGCCGGATCACCGCCGGCCAGATCACCGCCGGCCGATCCGCAGTCCCCGCGGCACGGCATACGAGTGGATAACCCCGCGAATTAGGGGTTCTTCGTCGGTATGAGTGCAGAGAACCCCCAACTGGCGGGGTTATCCGTTCGTATGAGGGAAGAACCCGGACGCCACCACCACACCGAGCCGCCACGCGTGAGGCTGGCTGCGCCGGTCGTCGTGCGGGCTGAAGTCGGGGGCTTGAACAGGTTGTGGTGGGTGTGGAGTGGTTATTGCTTGTTCAAGGTCCCGGGATGGGGTGCACGGTCCCGGGCGGCGTGCACGGTCCCCGCGCGAGGTGCACGGTCCCCGGCAGGTGTCCAAGGCCCTGGGCGGGTGTGCAATGTCCCGGGCGGGGTGCACGGTCCCGGGCGGGTGTCCAGGGTCCCGGGCGGGTGTGCAATGTCCCGGGGCGGGTGTCCAAGGTCCCGGGGCGGGTGTCCAAGGTCCCGGGGCGGGTGTCCAAGGTCCCGGGCGGGTGTCCAAGGTCCCGGGGGCAGGTGTGCACGGTCCCAGTAGAGCTCAGAGGGCCTCGGCTCCGGGGACGCGTGCGGTCGTACAGCGCGGGTACCGGCTCGGTCGCTCAACGCCCACCCACGGATCAGTCACAAGCGGTGTAACCAGGTTGCGCCCGCGGGCGGGCGTCTCTACGGTTGCCCGCATGTGGTTCCTGTGATGGCTGCGCGCGGCCGGCGTCGAGCTCTGCTCCGCCGAGCCGTGCTCGCCTGCCGCCGGTCACTGCGAACACAGGAGGTGTGCGCCGCATGCGCACTGCCCAACTCTCACTCACGGGTGTCACCCGGCGCTTCGCCGATCGCGTCGTCCTCGATCGCGTCGATCTGACCGTCAATGCCGGCGAGAAGGTCGGCGTGATCGGCGACAACGGCGCCGGCAAGTCGACGCTGCTGCGCGTGCTCGCCGGTGAGCTGGCCCCGACCGGTGGCGCAGTACGGCGACCTGCCCGGGTCGGCCATTTGCACCAGGACAGTGTCGCCTGGCCGACCGGGTTGACCGTCGTCGAGGCCTTCGCGTCCGGCCGGCGCGACCTGGAGGACCCCGCCGATCTGCTGCTGTCGCTCGGGCTGTTCCGGCCCGACGACATCCACCGGCGCGTCGACGAACTCTCGCACGGGCAGCGGCGACGAGTGGAGCTGGCTCGGTTGATCACCGAGCCGGTCGACCTGCTGCTGCTCGACGAGCCGACCAATCACCTGTCGCCGCTGCTCGTGGAACAGCTCCAAGAAGCGCTGCTGAGCTTCCGAGGCACGTTGGTCGTGGTCACCCACGACCGGCGGCTGCGCGCCGGCTTCACCGGAGCGCAGCTCACCTTGGACGGCGGCCGGGTGGTCCAGCAGCGCGCCGCGTGACTCAGGCGGTCCGTACGACGGTTTCCAGGGCGCCGTCGTGCGGGATGCGGAGGACATGGACGCGGCGGCGCTTGTCGCGCAGGTACGTGCGGCTCGACGTGCTGAGGGTCGCCGCACGGCGTTGTGACCAGGTGATCGTGATGGTCGTCCGGCCGCGGCGGATCACCAGTCCGTCGGCGGTCGCGGTGCGGGTCTCGTTGTAGGGCACGACGGTGCCGTCGCTGAAGACGACCTCGTCACCGGGCTGCAGGACCAGCGGCACCTGCTCGGTCGCCGGGCCGGTCGCGGTGACCCGGCGGCTGACCTGGTGAGTGCCGACGAGCAGTTCGGTCGCGATCGAGCCGTCGGGGGTGCGGTAACGGACCACGTCCTTCGACGGGTACTCCGCGACCAGGTTGGTCTCGGCGTCCGCTTTGCCGTTGCGGACAGTGCCCCAGCAGCCGGTCGCGGTCTGCTGTGCATGGATGACAGTGCCGGCTTCCGGGTGCCAGAGGAAGCCGGTGCCCGCCTTGACGATGCTGCCTTGGCGTTCGCCGAAGAACGCGCCGAGGTAGCAGCCGGGCCGCCGGATGTAGAGGTAGTCCTGGTTGCCGTCGGCTTCGTGGCGCCGCTCGGTGAAGGAGTCCCGCTTCAGGTACGGGAGATTCGCGATCGCGGCCTGCTTCGCGGTGCGGGTCGGCAGCGTCTCGCCGTACGGCGCGTGCGCGATGATCCGTGGTGAAGTGTCCTGCTTGGCCGGCGCGGGCACCGGCGCCGGGTCGTCGGCCCAGGCCTGGCGGGTTGCCGCCTTGTCCTCGTGCGAGGTGAAGAAGGCGCCGAGGTTCGGTACCTGCGGGACGAAGTGCGATCCGAGGATGGTGCGGTCCGGGTCCGGGATCACGTCGTCGTAGAACGCGGCCGAGGTCCGGTCGGAGACCGCGTAGTACGTGAACCAGCCGGAGTTGTCGGGCTCACGGAGCAGGTTGTACCCGAACCAGTCGGCGAACTTGCGGGTCATCGACACCAGCAGCGGGTTCTTGGTCTGCAGGTACAGCTCGGCCAGCTCCGGCAGCATGACCTCGAAGTTGTAGTTGATGTCCATGCCGCGCGGATCGTAGAAGAACCCGGCCGGGCTCTGCGCGTACTTCGCGGTGAACCGGATCCGTTCCTGGAGGGCCAGCCACCGTTGCCGATCGGGCAGCAGCCGGAGGGTGAGCGCGGAGCCCGCCACACCTGCCACGGCCTGGTTGGTGTACTCGAACGGGTCGTCCCACACCACCGCGTTGCCCGGGTCGAGGTACCAGTCGACTCCCTTGCGCAGGGCAACTTCCAGTTGAGTACGGCGACTGGGCAGGGCGCACGCTTGGCGGAGGTTGGCGAGCGTCTTGGCCAGATAGCCGAGGCCGAAACCGCTGGACGCCTTGCCCTCCTCCCCCGGCGCGTACTCCGGCCACGAGCCGTCCGGGTTCTGCAGGCCGAGATAGTGCTGCAGCGCCGCATCGAGCCGGCCCAGCAGGGCGCTGTCACGGTGGTACGGGTTCCACGGGCGCTGGTTCGCGTGGAACCAGCTGAGCGTGAAAACGTGTTCCTGGATCCGCGCGTTGTACGGCTGGGCCGGTGTCCGCCACCAGCCGCCGGCCATGAACCCGTATGGATCGGTGTCGACGATGTCGTTGGTCATCGGCGCGAGGATCCTCAGGTACCCCGCAAACCGCTGCTCGCCGGGCGCGAACAACCGCCGATCGGGCGCCCCGGGCGGCAGCTCCGCCACCAGCGGCAACCCGGCAGCTCGCGCCGGTGCGGTCGTCAGGGCCGAAGCCCCCAGCGCGCCGGCGGCGCCGAGCAGGACCGTACGTCGTGTGACGTGCATGGGTGATCTCCTGAAATCGATTCAGCGGATGGCGAGGACGGTGAGGGGGCGGCGAGTCGGCATCATGCTCTCCTCACGGCGATCGGATTGGCGGTGAGTTTTCTGCGCGATACCACGCCCGGTCAAGGCCTCGGCTGTGGTAATCCGAATTAGCAGCAGGCTTCAGTTCTTGACGACGGCGCGCGGCTCGTTCTATGGTCCTCGGCAATCCGTATTACTGCGAAGGATCGAGATGCCGGACAAGGCGAGCACCCGACTCACCCAGCGCGACATCGCGCGGTTGGCCAAGGTCAGTCAGACCACGGTCTCGCTCGTGCTGAACAACCGCGGCGACGCCAGCGCGCGGATCCCCGCCGAGACCCGGGACCGGGTGCTCAAGGTGATTCGCGAGACCGGCTACCAGGCGGACCCGTTGGCGCGCCGGATGACCAAGCAGCGCAACCAGATTCTCGGGGTGTTCACGTACGAATCGGTGTTCCCGAGTGCGAGCGGCGACTTCTACCACCCGTTCCTGGCCGGGATCGAGGATCGTGCCGAGCGACTCGGCTGGGACCTGCTGCTGTTCACCAGCGCGCCGGTCACCGAGGGGCGGCGGCGGATCTTCCACGAGAACAACCGGCTCCGGATCGCGGACGGCTGCCTGCTGCTCGGGCGCGAGATCCCGTCCGACGAGCTGGCCCGGCTGATCGCCGAGGACTACCCGTTCGTCTCGGTCGGCCGCCGCGACGACGCCGGCGGCCCGGTGCCGTACGTCGGCGCCGACTACACCGCGGCGACCCGGACGGTCACGGAGCGGGCTCAGGAGCTCGGCCATCGGCGGATCGCGTTCGTCGGGATCGGTGTCGGCGCCGAGTCGTCGGCTGACCGGCTCCGCGGTTTCCGCGCCGCGGCGGGCGCCCGCGCACCGCACCTGCCGACCACCGATCGCTCCCCCGGTGAGCTGCTCGACGACCTGCTGGAGCGCGGCATCACCGTCGCGCTCGCCGAAGAGCGCGCCGACGCGATCGC
Source organism: Kribbella sp. NPDC048915 (assembly GCF_040649595.1). NCBI lineage: Bacteria > Bacillati > Actinomycetota > Actinomycetes > Propionibacteriales > Kribbellaceae > Kribbella > Kribbella sp. NPDC048915. Next base: position 17,909 of record NZ_JBEZFT010000104.1, read on the forward strand.
GCTGTACGCCGTCGCAGCCGAGCGCGGCGTCGACGTGCCGGGCGACCTGTCCGTGGTCGCGCTCGGTGACTCGACCCGGCCGGTGGCCAGCGACCTGGATTTCAGTGGCTTCCACGTCCCGCGCCGGGCGATGGGAGTCCGCGCGGTCGAGCTGCTCGAGGCGCTGCTCAGCGGGACCGCGACCGAGCGGCAGCTGCTGCTGCCCTGCGAACTGACCGACGGAATCACACTCACTCCACCCGAAGGTGCCTGAATGCATACCGATGTCCTGGTGATCGGCGGCGGCCTCGGCGGCGTCGCGGCGGCGCTCGCCGCGCTGCGTGCCGGCCGCTCCGTGATCATGACCGAGGAGTTCGATTGGCTCGGCGGCCAGCTGACCAGTCAGGCCGTCCCACCGGACGAGCACACCTGGGTGGAGCAGTTCGGCATCACGGCGTCGTACCGGGCGCTGCGCGACGGCATCCGCGACTACTACCGCCGGCACTATCCGCTGACCGAGGCGTCGCGCGCCGCCACCCAACTCAATCCCGGCGCCGGCTACGTCTCGAAGCTCTGCCACGAGCCGCGGGTCGCGCTGGCGGTGCTGGAGGCAACGCTCGCGCCGTACCGTTCGGGCGGCCGGTTGCAGGTGCTGCAGCCGTACCGTCCGGTGGCCGCGGACACCGACGGCGACCGGGTCACGGCGGTCACCGTGCAGCATCGCGACACCGAGGAGCAGTTCACACTCACCGCGCCGTACATCCTGGACGCGACCGAGACCGGCGAACTGCTGCCGCTGACCGGCACGGAGTACGTGACCGGCTTCGAGGCGCAGCGCGACACCGGCGAGCCGAGCGCCCCAGCCGAGGCCCAGCCGCTGAACATGCAGGCCGTGTCGTACTGCTTCGCGATCGACCACGTGGACGGCGACCAGGTCGGCGACAAGCCGGCGAACTACGACTTCTGGCGCGACTACCAACCGTCGTTCTGGGGTGATCGGCTGCTGTCCTGGACCGCGCCGAACCCGCGCACGCTCGAGGTGATGCCGCGGACGTTCACTCCGAACCCCGACGACGATCCGCTGTCGGTGATCGCGGACCAGCGGCGCACCGGCGGCGACACGAACCTGTGGACGTTCCGCCGGATCGCGGCCCGCAAACACTTCGTCCCGGGCACGTACGCGAGCGACATCTGCCTGGTCAACTGGCCGATGATCGACTACTTCGAGGGCCCGGTCATCGACGTACCCGATGCGGCGAAGCATCTGCAGGCGGCGAAGGAGCTCTCGCTGTCGGTGCTGTACTGGCTGCAGACCGAGGCGCCGCGGGCGGACGGCGGCAGCGGCTTCCCGGGGCTGCGGTTGCGCGCAGACGTGGTCGGTTCGGCGGACGGTCTCGCTCAGGCGCCGTACATCCGCGAGTCCCGGCGGATCAAGGCGGAGTACACCGTCGTCGAGCAGGATCTGTCGGTTGCGGTGCGCGGTGAGCGCGGCGCGGTCGAGTACGACGACAGCGTCGGCATCGGCATGTACCGGATCGACCTGCACCCGTCGACCGGCGGCGACAACTACATCGACGTGGCGAGCAGCCCGTTCCGGATCCCGCTCGGCGCGCTGCTGCCGCAACGGGTGGAGAACCTGCTGCCAGCGAACAAGAACCTCGGAACCACGCACATCACCAACGGCTGCTACCGGCTGCACCCCGTCGAATGGAACATCGGCGAGTCCGCCGGCGCGCTCGCAGCGTTCTGCCTCGACCGCGGCGTCGCTCCGCGCGCAGTCCGCAACACCCCTGCCCTGCTCACCGAGTTCCAGGACCGCCTGATGGCGCAGGGTGTCGAACTCGCCTGGCCGGCCGTGTCCGGCTACTGATGGAGGACTCTGATGAAGATCCTGACAGCGGCGTTGACCGCCACCGCACTGCTGGCAGCGGCCGCCTGCGGCGGTGGCGCGGACGGCGGATCCGGCTCGGGTGACAGCGGGCCGATCGACCTGCGGATGACGATCTGGAGCGCGAACTCCAAGCATCTCGCGCTGTTCGACCAGATCGCGGCGGCGTACAAGAAGGACCATCCCGAGATCGGCAAGATCACCTTCGAGCCGATTCCGTTCGACAGCTACACCACCACGCTGACCACGCAGATCGGCGGCGGCAACGTGCCGGACCTGGCGTGGATCTTCGAGAGCAACGCACCGGACTTCGTCAGCTCGGGTGCGCTCGAGCCGATCGACAAGGACGCGGACCTGCTGCCGAGTACGACGGCCAACTGGGAGCGGGACGGCAAGCTGTACGCGTACCCGTTCTCCACCTCGCCGCTGGGGGTGTTCGTGAACACCGACCTGGTGAAGGCGGCGGGGCGGCCGGCGCCGGCGCAGCAGATCGCCTCCGGCACCTGGACCTGGGAGGAGGCGGCCAAGACCGCCGCCGCCGTCCAGGCGAAGGGCAAGGGCGGCGTCGTGGTCGGGGACTTCGACTACAAGGGCTGGGACACGCTGAACGCGATCTGGTCCGGCTGGGGTGCGCGGCCGTGGAGCGAGGACGGCAAGACCTGCGAGTTCGACCAGCCGGCGATGGTGGATGCGATGACGTTCGTCCACAAGCTGATCTTCACCGCCAAGGGCATGCCGGGTCCGGGCATGACCAAGGACTTCTACGCCGGTGACGCGGCGATGATCGTCACCCAGATCAGTCGGGCCGCGCTGCTCGAGAAGGCGAAGTTCCAGTGGGATCTGGTGCGGCTGCCGAAGGGGCCGTCGGGTGAGTACTCGGTGGTCGGGCAGGCCGGCGTCGGGGTCTTCAAGCGCGGCAAGCACGTCGACGCGGCCAAGAAGTTCCTGGCCTTCTTCAGCAACGCCGAGAACTCGGCCAAGCTCGCACAGTTCTTCCCGCCGCCGCGCAAGTCGCAGCTGACCGCGGCCACGCTGGCCAAGGCCAACCCGCTGCTCAAACCGGCCCAGCTGGACAGCGTTGTGGTCATGGGCATCGAGAACGGCACGATCAAGCCCAGCCACACCGGGTACGCCGAGCTGCAGCAGACCGTCCGCGCCGCACTCGACCCGCTCTGGAAGCCGGACGCCGACGTCAAGGCGGTACTGTCCGGTGTCTGCTCGAAGATCAACCCGCTGCTGGCGAAATGACCCTGCTGCTCGACAAGCCGGCGCCCTCGACGGCGCCGGCGGAGCGACCGCCGTACTGGACGATGCGGCGGCGCGACACCCTGGCCGGCTGGCTGATGGTGCTGCCACAGCTCGCCGGAATCGTTGCCTTCGTCATCGTTCCGCTCGGTCTCGTGGTCTGGTACTCGGTGCACGAGTGGAACGTCCTGGGCGGGACCTTCGAGTTCGTCGGCGCCGAGAACTACACGGCGCTGGCGTCCGATCCGCGGCTCGGTTCGGTGCTCAGGGCAACCGGTGTGTTCTCCGTCGGCCTGGTCGTGCTCAACCTCACCCTCGCCCTGTTCCTGGCCGTGCTGCTGAACCAGAAACTCCGCGGAACGGTGGTTTTCCGGACGCTGTTCTTCTCGCCGGTCGTGGTGACGCTGGTCGCCTGGACGATCGTGTGGGGTTTCCTGCTCCAGGACAACGGCGGAATCAACGCTTTCCTCGACCTGCTCGGCATTGACGGCCCGAACTGGCTGCGCTCCGGCGGTACGGCGATGGCGTCGGTGATCGTCGTCCAGCTCTTCAAGAACGTCGGACTGAACCTGGTGCTGTTCCTGGCTGCACTGCAGGGCGTTCCGGCCGAGCTGTACGAGGCCGCGCGGATCGACGGTGCGTCCGCGTGGGCGCGGTTCCGTCGGGTGACCGTACCGTTGATCAGTCCAACGATTCTGCTGACGATGATCCTCACGATCGTCGGCTCGCTGCAGGTCTTCGCGCAGATCGCCGTACTGACCCAGGGCGGTCCGGAGACGTCGACGACCGTACTCGTCTACTACCTGTACCAGCAGGCGTTCCAGTTCCATCACTTCGGGTACGGCGCAACGCTGTCGCTGCTGCTGTTCCTGTTCGTGCTCGTGCTGACCGTTGTGCAGTGGCGGATGCGTCGGAGGTGGGTGTTCCATGAGACTTAAGCTGCTGATCTACGGCGTACTGCTGGTGTGCTGTGTACCGTTCGTGTTCCCGATCTGGTGGATGGCGACGACGTCGCTCAAGCCGGTGACGGAGATCTTCGCCTTCCCGCCGTCGCTGCTGCCCGGGTCGCCGACGCTGGACGCCTACCGGCAGGTCTTCGAGCTGCAGCCGTTCGGCCGGCAGTACCTGAACAGCCTCTACATCGCGGCCGTCGTCACCATCGGCACATTAGCGGTGTCGGCGCTCGCCGGGTACGCGTTCGCACGGATCCGGTTCCGCGGCGCCGGGGTCGTGTTCGTCGTGGTGCTGACCGGCCTGCTGATCCCGGTCGAGGTGACCATCATCCCGCTGTACCGGATGTTCGATGCCTTCGGCCTGGTGGATACGCACTGGCCGCTGATCCTGATCCCGACCCTCGGCGCACCGAGCGTGCTCGCGACCTTCATCATGCGCCAGTTCTTCATCACGCTCCCCGCCGAGCTCGAGGAGGCCGGCCGGGTCGACGGCCTGGGCCGCTTCGGCCTGTTCTGGCGGGTCTGCCTCCCGCTCGCCCGCCCGGCCATCGGCGCCGTCGGCATCTTCACCTTCCTGCACAGCTGGAACCTCTACCTCGAGCCGATCGTCTTCCTCTCCTCGAAACAGAAGTTCACCGTCCCCCAGGCCCTCACCCAGTACGTCGACGCGTACGGCGGCCCGATGTGGAACACCCAACTGGCCGCCGCCACGCTGTCCGCCCTCCCGGTCCTTGTCGTCTTCGTCCTGGCCCAACGCCAATTCGTCGAAGGCCTCGCCCAAACCGGCCTCAAGGGCTGACTCCCCGGTCCTTTCGGGCGGCGTGGAAAATGGTGGGGTGAGTTTCCATGCCGCTGCGTTCATCGCCACCAGCCTCGACGGGTTCATCGCACGTACCGACGGTTCGATCGACTGGCTCACCAGCCGCGCCGAGCAAGCCGGAGAGACCGGGTACGACGAGTTCCTCGCCACCGTCGACACCGTGGTCCTCGGCCGCAAGACGTACCAGCTGGCCCTCGGCTTCGCGAGCTGGCCGTACGACGGCAAACAGGTCGAGGTCCTCAGCACCACCCTCGACCCCGACACCGACGAGCGCGTCCTCGTCCACCGCACCCTCGACGGCCTGGTCGAAACCCTCGACGACCGCGGCGCCCAGCGCATCTACGTCGACGGCGGCGGCACCATCCAGACCTTCCTCGCCGCCGGCCTCCTGAACGAACTCACCATCACCACCGCCCCCGTCCTCCTCGGCACCGGCATCCCCCTCTTCGGCCCGCTGCCCGATGAGGTCTCCCTCACCCACAACGCCACCCGAACCCTGAAAGCCGGCTTCATCCAGTCGGACTACACGATCCCCCACTAACCTCGATGTTTCGTCTGGGTTGTTGGTGGGTTGCTGATGGTTGTTGTTGTGGGTGGGGGTTGTGTGGGCGTGGTTGGCCGCCGGCGCTGGTGCCG
>NZ_JBEZFT010000105.1:0-22865 GCF_040649595.1 Kribbella sp. NPDC048915
GCTCTTCCTATGGGTTCACCCACCGTGTTGTGGGTTCCACACCCTTCACACGGGTCAGGAACCCACAACACGATGGGTGAACCCACCGCGCGGGGACGCGCGCGGTCGTCCAGCGCGGGCGCCGACTCGGGCACCCGGACCCACCCACGGATCGGTCACAAGAGCCGGGTGAACCCACCCCTGCCTGACACCTGCCTACCTCGATCTACTGCGGCCGCGGTGCCTGCCACCCGCCAACGACCACAGCGCGCTCATGCCCTGACCATGCCTGCCCTCACGCCCACCGACCGCCTCCGACAGAACACCCGGCTGACCCCTCAAACGTCGTGCGCGACCCGGGCTGTCCCGCCGGGCCGTCCCGCCGGGTGCGGGGCGACGGTTTCGATCGCCGAGTTATCCACAAATTGCGAATTCGTCGATTTTGCGGGTGCCGAAGTCCGTACGTTCTTGGGCAAGGAGGACGCACATGACCCAGCCAAAGAACGCCACTCGACGCCCGCACCCCGTGCTCACCCCACTGACGAACGGACAGGCCGCGCGCCTGGTCCGGCTGGCCGAGGCCGCCGCCGCGAAGCGCGGACTCGCCCTGCGATACGACGGTTTCGGAGCACTGAGACCGATCAACCCGGACGGCACCGGCCACGCTCCGCCGGACGGACCGATCGCAGGCCTCGGCAACCTCGCGCTCAAGGTCGCGGGCCTGCCCCGTCAGCAATGGCGGGCCGTGGTCGCGGACCACTTCGACCAGATGCCGGCGCTCGACGACCTGCTCACGATTCCCGACGACCTGGAGAGCAAACTGTGTCTCCGGCTCATCTGTGAAGCCGACCAGGATCCCCTGGTGGTCCGCGACGCACCCCGCTTCGTGCCAGGCGTTGTCACCGTCCCCGCGCTGCAGACGGGCCGGGCCGTCACCATGTACTTCGACGTGGACAGGCTCGGCCTCTCCACCGACGAGGCCCGCCGGATCGGCCTGGCGAACCTACGCCGTCTCAACGACGAGCAGGTCGAGATCGTGCGCTTCAGCCGCGCCGAATTCACGATCCTGAGAGGCGGCATGTTCACCGCCTCCCGAGCGCTCGTGCTCGACACCGTCCTGCGCGAAGTCCTTCGTGTGGAGAGGCCGGCGCACGGTTGCCTCGTCGCGATGCCTTCGCGCAACGAGCTCGCCGTTCACGTCCTCCGGGACCCGACGGTGCTGGATGCCTTCGCAGGGATGGCTGCCTACGCCGTCGAACTTTTCAACACGAGGCCCGGTGCGGTCAGTCCGCACGTCTACTACGTGAGCGGCACCGAGTGGCATCAAGTCACCGACTACAGCGACGGCACGTTCCGGGTGCACGATTCACCGCAGTTGCTCGAAGCCATGGAGCAGCTCGGCGTATCGCTCACGGCGGCATGAGGGCGTGCGATGCGCAACCACCTGCACACGACCTCCCGGTCGGCTTACTGTCAGTCCATGGGTGAACTCGTGGTGGACGCGCCGATCATTGCCGTGACCGTGTATCCGGAGCGGGCGCGGGTGATCCGCCGCGGTCGAGTGACGGTGCCCGGCGGTGATCAGACGGTGTACGTCGAGCCGCTGCCGCTGCTGCTCGACGAGCAGTCCTTGCGCGTGTCCGGGCGCGGACCGGCGACCGTGCTCGGCGTCGACATCGCGACGCGCCACCATCCGCAGGCCCCGGACGAGTCGGTCGCCGAGCTCGAGCGACTGCGGCGCACCACGCAGGACGAGGTCGCGTCGCTGACCGATGCCGACGACATCCAGGTCCAGCTCGAAACCTTCCTCGGCCAGCTGGCCAAGCGCGCCGGCGGAAGCTTCGCGCGGACGCTGGCGTCCGGCGAATCGCCGGCCGAGCTCGGTACGTTCACGGAGTCGCTCACGAACCGATTGACCGCCGTACGGGCGACCCGCCGAGAGCTCGCCGCCCAACGCCGAGACGCCGAGGACCGCCTCGCCGCCGTCGATCGTCGGCTCGCCGCGCTGACCGAGAAGTGTGCGCCCGACCGACGGTCCGCCGCCATCGCACTGCACCTGGAGGCCGAAGCGGAGATGGAGATCGAGTTGTCGTACGTCGTGGGCGGCGCCGGGTGGAGCAGTTCCTACGACGTACGGCTGAAGGACGACCGCCTGACGCTCGACTGGTTCGGCCTGATCCGCCAGACCACCGGCGAGGACTGGCCGGAGTGCGACCTCACCTTGTCGACGGCGCGCCCGATGGTGACGGCCAAGGTTCCCGAGCTGACGCCGTGGTACCTCGACCGTGCCCGCCCACCTGCACCGCTCGCTCCCGGCAACGTGGTCCCGCAGTCCGCAATGTTCGAGGCAGCGGGATCGGCAGCTCCTGACTTCATCGAGCAGAGCGCAATCATGAAGGAGGGTGTGACGGCCGCCAGCTACAAGCCGCCGCGGCCCGTCGCCGTACCCGCCGACGGAGCGACCCACCGTGCGACCATCGCCACCGTCGAGCTCGATGCCGAGCTGGACTACATCACCGCGCCGGTGCGCTCCACCGACGTCCACCTACGCTCGACAGTGGTGAACTCGTCGGTGCACACCTTCCCCGCTGGGAGGGCGGCCGTCTTCCACGACGCAGACTTCGTCGGATCCGCCGCGCTACCGCTGTGGGCGCCCGGCGAAGACGTCGAGCTCGCGCTCGGCCTCGACGACCGCATCCGCGTCGAGCGCAAGCTCGTCCGCCGCGAAGCCACCAAGGCCACGCTCGGTTCGACCCGCCGCCGGCAGGTCGAGTACGAGACGACGATCGAGAACCACACCCCGCGCCAGGCCCGCATCACCGTCCTGGACCAACTGCCCGTCGCACGCGACCACGAGATCACGGTCAAGCCCCTCACGATCGACCCCGAGCCCGCCGAAACCACCGACCTCGGCGTCATTACCTGGAAGCTCGACCTCGCCCCCGGCGCCAAAACGAAGCTCAAGCTGGGGTTCCGTGTCGACACCGCCAAGTCCGTCAACCTGTCCGGTTGGCACGAGTAGCCTCAGTGCCCGAACCGTTCCGTCACAGAGCGCCCGACAGCCACGACCACGCGACTTCGAACTTCTTCTCCAACCGGAAGCGCACCGCATCCGCGACAACCTGCTCGAGGCGCCCACCGACCACCGGGACGGAGGCGGTCACCTGCAGATCGAACGCCTGCGTGGTCCCGTTCCCCTCCGGCACGATCCGCGTCGTACCCGTCAACCGCACCGGCCCACCCGTCAGTGCTCCGTCCACATCGGCGAGCCGGGCACCGTCACCATCGGCCCGATGCCACGTCTTCGACTGCTCCAACTCGAGCGTGTGCCCGACGAACCGCCGGACCACCACCGGAACGTCGGACACCTGCGTCAGCCAATGCACCTGCACCGCCACATCCTCGCCTTCGTCCCCCACCACCACGTCGTACGACCGCGCCCGAGCCCGCTCGAACACCTGCTCCTGAAACGTGACATCGGTGATCATCGCGAACACTTCCTCCGGAGAGGCGTCGTACGTCGTGGCGAGAGACAAGTACATAAGCCCATCTTCCCTCTCCCCCATCCACCCCACCACGCCCCTGCACCTTCCTGCCGCCCGCCTCGTCCTGGGCCCCCACCCTGGCCGCCCGCGGGCCTCACGTCCGCGACCCCGCCTGCCCCTGCCCACGACTCATCTCAGCGCCTGTCTGGCAGTGCACGACGACACCTGCGAAGACCGCCGACCGGCGCACGGCGCGCCCGAATCCACAACCGATCGAATCCAGCACCCCAGATCCGCACCGACTCAGCCGTCCAGCTCTCACCCCCTGACCAACACCGCAGTTCCCGTCCATTCCGACCGCCCACCCACCCCTCACCCATTAGTTGCCCACAGCAACGCTGCGCATCGCTGACCTCGACGCCTTCAACCAGGTGTTGTGACGTCGACCGGAACCCAGCCTCACGCCGTCCCGCGGGCGGTCCGGAGGTGGAGCCGCCGTACGTTGCGCGAGTCAGTGGATCGCCGGCCAACCACTGGTTTCACCGGCTTGGCGCTGGTCCACCGTCCGCCGCTTACCTGCACCGCTCACCTGCACCGCTGACCTTTCAGCGCGAATTTTGGGCACTCTGTGGATAGGTGGTGACACGGTGGGCGACATTCGGTAACCTTTTCGTGATGTTCAAGGCGTAGCTGACTGAGAACGGGGCTTAGGAAGCGCATGACCATCAACCACTTCGCACCGGGCGGTGCGTAACCGGACCATGTCCACACATACCGCCGCAGTTTCCGACCACTACCACCATCACCGCGACCGACTCGGCGACCAGGTCGACGACGAGGACGAACTGATCAGACTCGCGCAAGCGGGCGACACCACGGCGTTCGGTCGGCTCTACGACCGATACCTGCCGTCGATCTACCGGTACACGTACAGCAAGACCACGTCCCGCAGCGCGGCCGAAGATCTGACCAGCGAGACGTTCCTGCGCGCGTTCCGTGCGATCGCCCGGCGGCCGCGGGCGCAACTGAACTTCGCGGCCTGGCTGATCACGATCGCCCGCAACGTGGTGATCGACCACCACCGTTCGGGCTGGAGCCGGCTGGCGATCGTCACCGACGAGGTCGATCCGCAGGTGGACGACTCGATCGGCCCGGAGCAGGCCGCACTCGCGTCGGTGAGCGAAGCGTCGCTGCGCCGCGCGATGGACCACCTGCCGGAGGATCAACGCGAATGCTTGCTGATGCGGTTCTTCGCCGGTCTGTCGATCAGCGAAACCGCCGCCGCGATGGACCGCTCCGACGGAGCAGTCAAACAACTCCAGTTCCGCGCAACGAACCGCCTCCGCCGCATCCTCGACGGACTGTAACCACCCGCCACGCGAGCCGCAGCCTGCAGCCAATCTCCGCGACCGACATCCACGGCCCGAGGGCCGCGATCGGACAGCCGTGTTCCGAAAGCTGCGACCCGACGACCGTTATCCTACGACCGCTTGCCGTTGGCCCCTATCCGCACAATCGTGGCCAACGGCAAGAACCCGGTACTCCCACTGCTTGTGACGCGACATGGGGGCTGAGTTCTTGCGCTGCCGGTGGGGTTTGGGTAGGAAGGGCGGGTGCCATCCGGCTCACGGCCGCCCCGTCGTGCACTGGTGGAGCGTTCTTCAGCTCGCGCAGTGATTGGGCGGCCGGAACTTCAGATTCGACGGGGAGATTGCGCATGAGCAATCCGTACGAACAGCAGGAGAACGACAACCAGTTCGGCGAGCAGGGCGGCCGCGCGGATTCCGGAAGCGAGTTCGGATCCGGTGAGCGGGGCAACGAGTTCGGTGGCGATTCCGGCGGAGGGGAATCCGGCGGCGAGAGCTCGTACGGCTCCGACGGGGGTGGGTACGGCCAGGGCGGTCAGTCCGAGAGCGCGGGCGGCGGCTTCGACGGTGGATCCGAGCGTTCCGGTGGCGACGTCGAGAGCGGCGGATCCGGCCGGTCCGGCGGTGACGTCGAACAGGGCGGACGATCCGAAGGACTCGGTGGCGAGTCGAGTGCCGGCTACGGCCGGGAGGACGAGGCCGGAGGCAACTACAGCCAGGGCGGAGACTCGGGCGGTGGTCGATCCGGCGGAGATTCCGCGGGTGGTGGCTTCGGGCAAGAGTCCGGCGGTGAGTCCGCAGGCAGCTTCGGCCAAGAGTCCGGCGGTGAATCCGCAGGCAGCTTCGGCCAAGAGTCCGGCGGTGAATCCGCAGGTGGGTTCGGGCAGTCCGACGGTGGATCCACGGGCGGTGGGTTCGGGCAGTCCGACGAGGGTTCTGCAGGTGGAGGCTTCGGGCAGTCCGAGGAAGGTTCCTCTGGCGGCGGATACGGCGTCGGCGAGAGTAGCGGCGGCAGCGGCTACGGGGAATCCCGCGAAGGTGAAGGTTCCACAGGCGGCGGATACGGCGCCAGTGGCGGAAGCGACAGCGACAGCAACTACGGAAACTGAACGGGGAGTACGCACATGGGCGTTTTCGACAACCTCAAGGATGCCGCCGAGAGCCTGAAGGACAAGGCGTCCGATCTGGTGGACGGACACGGCGACAAGGTCGGTGACGGGCTCGACAAGGCCGGCGACTTCGTCGACGAGAAGACCGGCGGGCAGTACGGCGACAAGATCGACCAAGGTGTCGACGTAGCCAAGGACCGCCTCGACGGCCTGGACGGCCAAGACGACGACATCACCAACAACCAAAGCTGAACCACTCAGCAACCGAGGCGGTCGTGGACTCCCACGACCGCCTCACGCATGTCCCCGAACCCCGGCACCACCACTCACGCCTCTTTGGACCTCACGATTGCGTCACGACGCCACGCGATCTCAGCCACCCGAACTCCGTCGGGTCCGCGACCGCGTCATGGACATCAGACGACTTCCCGCCGCCGCGCGTGTGATGCGTGCCGGTTGTAGTCGCGGATCTAAGGAGGGTTTTCGACGTATCGCGGGCAGATATCCTCCACTGTCACAGGGAAAATCCTCCTAGGAGCGTTTCGGCGGTCCGCCGTGCAGTGTGGTGTGTGAACTCGACGAACAGCGCCGATCGGCGTACCCACGGCGGCGGTCCGCACGGCCGGGCTGACCGAGCTGACCGAGCTGACCGGGCTGACCTCGGTGACCTCAGTTCGCTGGCGACCTGGGCTACAGGGCGACCTCGGTGACCTGGCCGACAAGGCGACCTCGGTGACAAGGCGACCTCGGTGACCTGGCCGACAAGGCGACCTCGGTAACGACGCGACCTGGGTGCCTGGCCGACAAGGCGGCCTGGGTGACCTGGGTGACGGGGCGGCCTGGGTGACTTGAGTGGTCTGGTGGTCGTCAGCTCGTGCCGAGGTACCGCGGCCGTGGCAAATCGTCCGGGCCAACACCGTCGTCCGGGCCAACACGGTCGCCCGCGCCAACACCGTCGCCCGCGCCAACACCGTCGCCCGCGCCAACACCGTCGCCCGCGCCAACACCGTCGCCCGCGCCAACACCGTCGTCCGCGCCAACACCGTCGTCCGGGCCAACACGATAGGTTAACCGCTCGTCGTGGGGGTTCTCTGCTGGTAGACGAGCAGACAACCCCTAACACGAACGGATATCCCCCGGCGTCGGGGCCTCACGACCGGCCAACCCGACCTCGACTGCCGGCCCGCGCACACCTCGACCGGCCGGCCCGCGCAAACCGCAACGGTCGGCCGAGTCGCGTGCCCAGGTCCAGTCCCAGCCGGCGGCGTCGCTCATCACGACCCCGGGCCGTACCACGCGGCGCCGAGTCAGCCGACTTTGTGCACCAGATCCGTACGTCGCGGCGCGAAATCTACGGATCTGGTGCACAAAGTGAGGCAGACGACAGTCGCGGCACGCGCGCGGCAGCGGCACGTCATCAACCGTCCCCATCCATCAGGTATCCGCACGCCGTTGTGCTGCTCGTCGACTTCTATGGACAGCTCAACGACCCGCGGATCCGCGCAGTGAAGCCGGCAAGCCACCCGCGCGTGAACAGCGACAGGTGCACCCCGCCCGCAACCCGCGGATCCCCGCCAAGAGAAGCCCATAGGCCACCCGCGCGTAAACAGCGACGGGTGCAGTCCGGACGCAATCCGCGGATCCGCGCCAGATGGAGTCCGGACGCAACTCGCGGATTCGTGCCAGGAGAAGCGACAAACCACCCACACGTGAACAGCGACAGGTGCACCCCGAACGCAGCTCGCGGATCCACGAAGTGCAGGCGGGCGCCAGGGGGGCGGCCATCTCCCCCGCCGACATCACGAAGGCCCAGAACATTCTGAGTGCTTACGCGTGGACGGTGGACGGTCTCGTGGGTGGAGTGCGTTGGTCGCTCAGGTGGTGGGGGCCGGCGGGTGGTGGTCAGTCGGTGGCGGGTTCTTGGGTGGCCAGGGCGATCAGGCGTTCGGCTACCTGGGCGCAGCGTTCTTCGGCTCGGGTGCGGGCGGTACCGGTGTAGCGGAGGCGGGCGGTGGCGGTGAGGGGGTCGGCGCGGACTTCGAGGAGGGCGCCGCCGGGGCGGGGCTGGACGTTGACGGTGACGCGGACCCAGCCGCCGAGGCCACTGCGGAGCCGGAGGACGAGTTCGTGGTCGGGGTGCCAGGTTTCGACGATCGCGACAGAGAGGTGGCGGTTGTGGGCGTGGCGGGCGCGGGGTTCGCGGCCGTCGTGGCGTTCGATGACGCTGCCGGGCTGCGGCCAGTTCGCGCTTGCGCGCAGGTCCGGGGGTACGGCGAGCATCCAGTCCGCGAAAGTTGCCGCGTCACGCATCACCGACATGACGGCGTCGACGTCAACGGCACCGAACCGCCACGCCATCACCATCGAATCGCAACCCCATTCCGCTTCACCGTCGCATCCCCTGTGTCTACCAGGAAGGCAGCGCCACTGACCCTGGTCGCGGCTTGTCGCGGACGTCACATCACAGCCCTGATCGGTTCCGAGATTCGGCTGCAACGTCGTCGTGAACTCTTCTCTCGCGCGAGTACTCCAATGCGGTGACGGAGGCTGGGGTGCCTTCGCGTCAGGGGAGGAACGATCGTGATGATTCGCAAGACCGCAGGTCTGGCTTCGGCCGGCATGCTCGCCGTCGGGCTCGGGGCGGCCATGGTCCCGTCGGCACAGGCCAACCCGGCCACCGCCAACACCGCCAACACAGCCAACACAGCCAACACAGCCAACACCGCCAACACCGCCAACACCGCCAACACCGCCAACAAGAGCAGCACGACCAGCACCGCCACAGCAAAGACAGCAACGACAGCGGCATGCGCGCTGCGGCTCGGTTCGGTGACGGCGAACGGCGCGTTCAGCAGCCGGATGATCAACGCCACCGCACCGATCACGATCGGCGGGGTCCGCGGTACGGCGGGTGTGTTCGGGGCCAATCAGGTGCAGAAGATCAGCACGTTCACCGGTACACCGCAAGGCACGAACGGTGAGGCGCGGTCCGGGCTGACCGTGATCGCCGGCGCGCTGTACTCGAGTTCGTTCGCCGTCGACGGGCAGAGCCAGATCGACCCGCACTACCCGCACGACAATCTCCGGATCGGCGGCGGCTGGTCCAACTACCGCTGGATCGAGCAGTCGGTTTACCAGCCGAGCGCCTCCGGCCCGGCCCGGGTCCAGTTGTACGGTCAGCGCACCGACGGCACCACCCACCGTTGGCTCAAGGAAGGCAATGCTTGGCGTAGTACGGCGGGCGTGGGCGGACTGAGCACGGTCAAGGGCATCGCACTCATCGGCCGGACCTCGACCTCGGAGACGTTCCTCGCCAACACCCGCTCCGGCACGCTGGTCACGGTCACCTGGCCGACCAAGTACCGGGGCGCCCCGACCGGCAAGACGGTGCGCGGCTCGACGTGGCAGGGCTTCGAGCAGCTGATCGCGACCAAGTGCGGCACGAACGGCACGCTGCTGCTCGGCATCGACCGCGACAAGCAGTCCGGCTATCTGTACGCCGTTGGTCACGCCAACGGTACGAGCACGGTGATCCGCAGCCTCGGCAAGGTTCCGCTGACCTTCTCCGACCCGCAGTACTTCCGGATCGCCCCGAAGTACGACGTCCTCAACGGCGGCTGACGCAGCACCGGTTGACGTTGCACCGGCTGACGCAGCACCGGGTACGCCGTCCTCGCACCGGAGGACGACGGACCGAACGACCGCACCGCGGACGGCGTACCCAAAACGCCGCACCGGACGACGACGTACGAACGACCGCACTGCGGACCACTGATCGTGGCCGTCGCCGCGACCGGGTACTCTGGTTCGAGTTCGACCGGTGGTGGGGCTCACCGGATCCAACCGTCGCCGTCCGGCGGCCAACAGTCCCTACCTGACGAACCTCACTGCGCCCTGCCGTGAGGTCGATTCCGGTAGGAGGATCCGTGCAGCACGACCCCGCGATGCCCAAGGGACCGGTCGACCCGGACGTCGACCTGACCCTCGACGCGCGCACCGGTCGCTCCCCCGACCTGGCCGTCATCGGCGTGATCGCGATCGGCGGCGCGTTCGGTGCCGCCGCGCGCTACCTGGTCGGAATCGCCTGGCCCGCACCGCCCCAGGCCTTCCCGATCAGCACGCTCGTCGTCAACGTCGTGGGTTGCGCCCTGATCGGCATCCTGATGGTGGTGGTCACCGACGTCCTCCCCCGGCAGCGCTACCTGCGCCCGTTCCTCGGCACCGGCGTCCTCGGCGGGTTCACGACCTTCTCGACGTATGCCGTCGACATCGAGCGACTCGTCTCCGCCGGCGAGGTCGTGACCGGGCTGCTCTACCTGGTCGCGACCATCGTCGGCGCACTGCTCGCGGTCAGCATCACCATGGCCGCGACCCGGCGTCTCGTCGCCCGGAGGATGCGATGACCCGGCTGCTGCTCGTGATCGCCGGCGGCCTGGTCGGCGCACCGTTGCGCTACGTCGCGGACCGGGCGGTGCAGGCCCGGCACAACTCGCCGTTCCCATGGGGCACTTTCGCCGTCAACGTGGTCGGCTCGCTGGTTCTCGGGTTCCTGGCCGGCGCATCGACCGCGCTCCCGCACGGCGTCCAGTTGCTCGTCGGCACGGGGTTCTGCGGTGCGCTCACGACGTACTCGACGTTCTCCTACGAGACCGTCCGCCTCGCTGAGGAGCGGGCGCGCTTCCTCGCAGTCGCCAATGTTGTCGTCAGCATCACGGCTGGGCTGGGAAGCGTCTTACTTGGCGTCGCCGTGAGTACGGCGATCTGGGGATGACTGGATCAGCTGTCGCGGGTCGCGATCCCCGGGTAGTCGAGCACCAGCCCCGCAGCATCGAACGTCAGCTCGCATTCGAAGTCGAAGGTCGCTGACTGGTAGCGGAAGACGTGCTGCTCCTCGTCGGAACGGATCAGCGTGTAGCGCTGCTCCAGCCGCTCCACCCGCAGCTCATCGGCCCGGACGAACGCGGCCGGTACGTCGAACGTCGCACCCGGCACGAACGGGAGTCGATGCACCGGCAGCGTGTTCGTCACCGCCGACGACTCGAAGTCGACGTCCGCACACCCGTCGAGGTCCGGCCGCGGAGCACCGTCAACGGTCCAGCGTCCGTCGACCGACCGGGTCAGCTCGACCCGACGATCACCGTCGATGGCCGAATTCGTCGCGGTCACGGCCCGCGTGGTCCAGTCCACGGCGAGCAGGACATCGTACCCGACCGACCAGGTCGAATCGCCTTCGCGCGCCGCCGTACGGCCGCGCAACCGTCCGGCACCGGCGAACAGCACCTCGAATCCGACCCGTGCGCCGGTGTGCTGCCACGACGCCGCGGCCGGCAGCGCACGCAGTCTCATGATCGAACTTTAGCCGCGCACCGCAAGACCGGCCGTGATGGACTACGACTGTGACGGATCAACCTGTGCAGCTGGGCTCGGGCTACGCGAGCCGCCGGTACGACGCGATGCAGCCGACCGATCTCCTCGCCGACGAGGTACGGCAGCGGCGCGAGACCGGGTATGACGTCGACGAAATCGTGCGCGAGGCGAACCGGACCGACCCAGCCGACCGGACGGCGGTACTCGGCCTCGTGGACCGGATGACGCAGGCAACCCGCCGCCCCGACTGGCCGTACGTCGAACCGGACGCACTCGCCGACATCGACGCCACGCTGACCGCGCGTCCTACCCTGACCGCGGTCCCGGAAAGCCGACTCGCGGACAAGATCCACGCCGGCTGGCTGGGCCGGATCGCGGGCTGCAACGTCGGGAAGCCCGTCGAGTCCGGTGACTACTGGACGTCCGACCGCATCCGGGAGTACTTGACGCGGGCCGACGCCTACCCACTGCGCGACTACGTGCCGGTCCTCGACCCGATGCCCGACGGCTTCCGTCTGGTGGACTGCTGGCCCCAGACTACCCGCGGCAACGTCAAAGGCTCCGCGCGGGACGACGACATCGATTACGCGATTCTCGCGCTGCATCTGCTCGAGACCCACGGCTCCGCGCTGCGCCCGCAGCACGTGGGTGCGGCGTGGACGCGGCTGTTCCCGATCGGTCAGGTGTTCACGGCCGAGCGCGCGGCGTATCTGAACCTGGTCAACGGCTTCACAGTGCCCGAGGTGGCGCGCAGACGGAACCCGTACCGCGAATGGATCGGTGCGCAGATCCGCGGCGACGTCTTCGGGTACGTGCACGCCGGCAACCCGTGGGCGGCCGCGCAACTGTCGTACCAGGACGCATCCCTCTCGCATACCGGCAACGGCATCTACGGCGAGATGTGGGCGGCCGCACTGGTGGCAGCGGCGTTCACCGCGTCCTCCCCGCGCGAGATGGTCGAGCGAGCGACCGGCGTCGTACCGCCGGAGTCGCGGCTGGCGGAAGCGCTCCGCGCGGTCCTGACACTCGAGGCGGACGGCGTGGCGTGGAAGGACGCGCTCAAGGTCATCCAGGAGCGGTACGGCCACTACTCCTGGGTGCACACGATCAACAACGCGGCGATCGTGGCGGCGGCGTTGCTGTGGTCGGACGGCGACTACCTGACCGGGGTCGGCCGGGTCGTCATGAGCGGCTGGGACACGGATTCGAACGGCGCCACGGTCGGCTCGATCCTCGGCGTCCTCACCGGCACGAAGGGACTCCCCGAACACCTCATCGCGCCGCTGGAGGACCGTACCCGCTCGGCGCTCTTCGGCTTCGACAACTCCAGGATCTCCGACCTCGCCGACCGGACTGTCCAGCTCGCCGTCCGAGGCTTGGAGTGATGCTGGATCGATCGGAGTCCGCCCTCGGCATCGTCTTCCGGTCGACGTTCTACCGCTCCGCCTTCTTCTCGCTGCTTATCGCCGGCATCGGACTGTCGGCGGCGACCCCGCAGCTGACCCTCTTCCTGGTCCGCGAGCTCGGTACGCCGTTGCCGGTCGCCGGTCTGTACTACGTGACGAACCTGGCCGCACCGATCGCCGGCTTCGCGGTCGGCCGCTGGTCGGACCGCGCTGCGAACCGCTTGCTGTGGTTCCGGATCTGCTCGGTGGTCGGTGCGCTCGGCTGGGTCGCGATGGCGTCGGCGACCGCGATCTGGATGCCGTTCGTGATCAGCGCGCTGGCGTTGAGCGTGGCCGGCGGCTCGATGGCGCAGCTGTTCGCGGCCTGCCGCGACGAACTCAGCCGGCATCCGACCCGCGCGGAGAACCGGGTCGTCGCGACGGTCCGGATGGCCTTCACGGTCGGGTGGATGCTCGGACCGGTGCTCGGCAGCTGGTTCGGCGGTGTCTTCGGACTACGGCCCTTGCTCCTGGCCACGGCTGCTTGTGTGTTCGCCCAGCTGATCCCGCTCGGTCGGCAACGCGTCGAGCGGTACGTCGACACGCACACGGACGAACCGACCGAACGTCGGCGGATCGACCACATGCTGCCGCTGCTGATCTTCACCGGCGTCTGTGTGCTCGCGATGACCGGGGACACGATCAAGTTCGGGTACCTGCCGATCTACATGGCCGAGCAACTGCACGTGTCGGACTCGATGCGCGGTGCGGTGATCGGCATCCAGCCGCTGCTCGAGCTCGCCCTGCTCCCGCTCGTCGCGCGGCTCGCCGACCGGTTCGGGGCGATGCGGGCGATGACCGCGGGCGCCGTCCTCGGCCTGGCCGGCAACCTCGCCTACGCACTCAGCACCTCGGTGCTGGGGCTGTTCGTCGGCCAGGCGCTGACCGCCGGACTGTGGGCCTGTGCCGGCGCGCTCGGGGTGTCGATCGCCCAGCGGCTCTACCCCGAGGGAGTCGGCACCGCGTCCGGGGTGTTCCTGAGCGCCATCCCGCTCGGGTCGGCGATCGGCGGCACCATCGGCGGTATCGGCGTGGCCGCGATCGGCCTGCCGCACGTGTTCTTCATCCCGGCCTGCCTGACCTCGGTCGCGATCGTCGCCTTCGTGATCCTCGGCAACCGGGAGCGCGCCGAGCCTGCCTAACTAGACCAGGTAGCGGTCCCCCGGCCGGACGATGCGCAGCCAGCGGCAACCGTACGGCGCAAGCTCCAGCGACAGCACGCCGTCGTCACCGAGCGGCGTCGTACTCGCAGTCGCGTCGCCGGACCCAGCAGCAGACGCCAGCAGGTCGACCGCGCGCAGGCCGAGGCCGTTGCCGGCGACCGGTACGTCGACCTCGACCGGCGCGGGCGCAAAGTTGTGCACGGCAACGATCGTCCCGTCCTCGTGGTCCGAGCGATGCGCGAACACCGACCGCACCCCGGTCTCCAGAATCGTGCAGTTGCCCCATGACAGCTCCGGGCTCTCGCGGTACCGCTGCACGAGCAGCTTCATCCAGCTGAACAGCGACGACGGATCACGCCGCTGCGCCGCAACGTTCACCGCCGCCGGTCCCAGCTCACCCGCCACCATCGGCGCCGGCAACCGCGACGGGTCCGCCGTCGAGAATCCGCCGTTCGCATCGGCCGTCCACTGCATCGGCGTCCGCACCGCGTCCCGGCCCTCCGCCGCGAGGTTCTCCCCCATGCCGATCTCCTCGCCGTAGAACAGCACCGGCGTACCGGGCAGCGAGAACAGCAGGCTGTAGATCATCCGCAACCGCGCCTGATCGTTGTCCAGCATCGGAGGCAGTCGGCGCCGCAGCCCGCGCCCGTACAGCTGCATGGTCTCGTCCGGCCCGAACGCGTCGAACACCTCCTGCCGCTCCGCGTCCGACAGCTTGTCCAGCGTCAACTCGTCGTGGTTGCGGACGAACGTTCCCCACTGCCCTTCCTCGGGCGGATCGGGTCGCTCCCGCAGCGCCTTCACCAGTTCGGCTGGGTCGTTGCGCGCCAGCGACAGGTACAGCCGCTGCATCCCGATGAAGTCGAAACACATCGTCAGCTCGTCGCCGTCCTCGTCGCCGAAGAAGCGCCGTACGTCGGGGTACGGCAGATTGACCTCGCCGAGCAGGATCGACTGCCCGTGCCGGCGGTGCAGGAAGGTGCACAGGTCCCGCAGGAAGTCGTGCGGATCGGGCAACTCGGCCGCGCCGTCCGCACCGGTCGTCTCGAGCAGGAACGGCACCGCGTCCACCCGGAACCCGGACAGGCCCAGCTCCGACCAGAAGCCCACCACACGCTGGATCTCCTCACGGACCTCACGGTTCGCGATGTTCAGATCCGGCTGGTACTTGTGGAACCGGTGCAGGTAATACTGCCCGGCCTCCTCGTCGTACTGCCAAACGCTGGTCTCCTCGCCCGGGAACACGACGCCTTCCGCCGCGTCCGGCGGCGGCTCGTCGCGCCATACGTACCAGTCGCGGTACGGCGAATCGCGCGACGACCGCGCACTGCGGAACCACGGGTGCTGGTCCGACGTGTGGTTGACGACCAGGTCCGCGATCACGCGCATCCCCCGATCGCGGGCCAGCGTGATCAGCTCGACCAGGTCACCGTGCGTCCCGAGCCGCTTGTCCACGCCGTAGAAGTCGGTGATGTCGTACCCGTCGTCACGGTCCGGCGTCGGGTAGAACGGCATCAGCCACAAGCACGTCACGCCGAGCTCCGCCAGGTGGTCGATGCGCTGGCCCACGCCGCGCAGGTCGCCCACCCCGTCGCCGTCGGTGTCGAAGAAGGTCTCGACGTCCAGGCAGTACACCACCGCGTTCTTCCACCAGACGTCCGCCGTCGCCGTGAGCCGCATGTCCGGCCCGGTACCCCGCGGTTGGCGGCTCACACGACCGGGCACCGGCAGGGCATGACGATGCAGAACTCGGTCTGGCTGGCCACTGCGAACCTGCCGACGTACGACGCGCTCGACGACGACCAGGAATGCGACGTCCTGGTCGTCGGCGGCGGGCTGATCGGGCTGACGACCGCGCTCCACCTGCAACAGGAGGGACTCGCGGTCGTACTGCTCGACGGCGGGCGGATCGGCGGACGGACCAGCGGAAACACCACCGGCAAGGTCACGTCACAGCACAGTGCGATCTATGCGTCGCTGCTGGATCGCCACGGGCGTGACAAGGCGCAGCAGTACGCACAGGCGAATCAGGCGGCCGTCGACGAGGTCGAGGACCTGGTCCGGCGGCTCGGCATCGACTGCGAGCTCACCCGGACGCCGTCCTATGTCTACGCGAACGGCGACCTCGATCTGGCCCGCGAGGCGGAGGTGGCACGCGACCTCGGTCTGCCGGCTTCGGCGGCCGACCCCGCCGAGCTGGGGCTGCCACTGACCGCGGCCAGTGCGGTCCGCTTCGACGACCAGGTGCTGCTGCACCCGGTCCGCTACCTGGGCGGTCTGGCGGCCGCCTTCACCGCGGCCGGCGGGCTGATCTTCGAACACAGCCGCGTCACGGACGTGGGGTCCAAGGGCGATCGTGTCGAGGCGCGGACGTCGTCCGGCCGGACCGTCGTAGCTGACCATGCGGTCGTCGCGACGCTGCTGCCGATCGGCCTCATCGGCGGGTACTTCGCCCGCACCCGTCCGAACCAGTCGCACGGCATCGCGGTCGAACTCCCGGTCGAGGCGCCCACCGCGATGACGATCTCCGCCGACTCGCCGTCGCGGTCGACCCGCCCCTGGCCGGGCGGCGGACCGAACGGCCTGATCGTGGTCGGCAGCGGTCACGAGACGGGCGCCGAGGAGGACACCGACGCGTCGTACCGGAGCCTCGTCGACTGGGTCGGCGAACTGTGGCACACCAAGGTCGAGCCGCAGTACAGGTGGTCGGCCGAGGACTTCAGCACTCCGGACCAGCTCCCGTACGTCGGGAAGGCACCCGGCTCGCCCGTGCTGATCGCGACCGGCATGCAGAAGTGGGGGCTCAGCAACGGCACCGTTGCCGCCGGCATCCTCCGCGATACCGTCCTCGGCCGCGACAACCGCTGGTCCGGCACGTTCGACGCCGGGCGGATCGGGGACGCCCGCGCAGTCGCGAAACTCGTTCAGGACAACCTGAAGGTCGGCAAGGAATTCGCCGTCGGCCACGTACGCCGGCTCCACACGAAGGCCCCGGTCTGTACACATTTGGGCTGCCCACTGCGCTGGAACGAGGGTGACGGCACGTGGGACTGCAACTGTCACGGCTCACGTTTCGCCGCCGACGGTGCCGTTCTGGACGGTCCGGCGACCAAACCGCTGGCGCTGCCCGACAACTGAGTCAGGGAAAGTTCGACCGACGTCTGGTCGGGCGTCGCCGTTTCCTGGCATCCTCGTGTCGTTCCTTTCCGCCCTGAAGTAAATCTTCGAAGGAGCGCTCGATGCCGGAATCCGCCCCCACCCGCCCCAAACGCCGAACGCACCGAACACGCCGAACGCTCGGCGTCGTGCTCGGCACCGCTGCTTTGCTGATCACCTCGGCGGCCTTCGCGTACGCCGTCCCACCGCCGAACCTGCCGCAGAACGCCGGCGGCTACGAGCAGTCGTTCTCGCCGGCCTACGACTACGACACCGACGGCTGCTACGCGACGCCGGCGATCGGCCCGGACGGCACGCTCAACCCCGGCCTCAACCCGTCCGGCGCGGTGAACGGCCAATGCCGCGACCAGTCCGATCTGGACAACTCCCAGACTTATGCCCGCTCGAAATGCAACAACGGCTGGTGCGCGATCGTCTACGCCAGCTACTTCGAGAAGGACCAGGCGCTCCCGGGCAGCAGCCTCGGCGGCCACCGGCACGACTGGGAACACGTCATCTCCTGGGTCAACCAGTCGACCAACCAGGTCGAGTACGTGACCACCACCCAGCACTCGAGCCAGGTCACCTACAGCCGCTCACAGGTCCGGTTCGACGGCTCGCACCCGAAGGTCGTCTACCACAAGGACGGCGCGAGCACACACTTCTTCCGGCTCGCCAACAGCAACGACGAGCCGCCGGAGAACCACTACCACTCCTGGCGCTACCCGCCGCTCGTCGACTGGACCGGCTTCCCCAGTACGGCGTTGCGGGACACGCTGATGAACGCGGACTTCGGCTCCGCGACGATCAAGATCACCGACAAGGACGACCGGTTCCGCTACCTGCTGAACGCATCCCGGCCGTCCGGGATCCCCTTCGATCCGTGGGCCTGACGGACCGGCCGCTCGCTGCGGCGGCGTTCACTCGTGGGCGCCGCCGGTGAGCGACTCGGCGAGCAGGTCGATCATCGCCGCGTGCCGTTTGGTGGCCGTCTCGGCCTGGCCGAGCGCGACCGCGTCGAGGAAGACGCGGCTGACCAGCAACTCGGCGGCGGTGTGCACGCGGGCCGAGTCGGCGACCAGGTCGTCGGCGCCGGTCAGCACCCCGGCCACCGTCTCGGTGGCCTCGGCGAACAACTCGGCCGCCCGGGAGGCGATCTCCGGGCGGCCCTGCGCCTCCCGGAACACGATGATCCGGACGGCGCGGTCGTTCTCGATCTCTTCGGCGAGGGTCGCGACGATCGCCCGCAGCCGGCGCCGTACCGTCCGGCTGCGCGCGGCCGACCGCAGCGCCTCGCTCGGCACCGGACGTTCCTGCACCACCGCAAGCAGCAGATCGAGCTTGGTCGCGAAGTGGTAGAACACCAGCCCCGACGGTACGCCGGCCTCGGTCGCGATCCGGGCCGTCGAGGTGGCGTCGTACCCGTGGTCCGCGAACAGCCGCTCGGCCGTCTCGATGATGAGCTGCCGCTTCGACGGCCGCCCGGTGCCGCGCGACGGATGCCGCGCGTGCGCGCGGGCGGTCATGATCGCGTCGGTTCGGGGGCCGGCCAGTCCTCGCCTCTCCGGTCGGCCGCGGCCACGGCGGCTCGCTTGAGGGCTTTGAAGACGTAGTCCGGCACCTTGAGGCCGCGACTCTTCGCCCACATCAGCTCGTGTTCGGCGCGCCCGACCTGCCGCGCGTACTTCCGCAGCTCCGGCTCACCGCCGGCACTCATCTTCAACGCGGTCATCACGTCACCGAAGTCGGCCACCTGCCGCTTGTTGTACGCACCGACCACCTCGAAGGACCGCTTGCGAAGCTCGCGGGTCAGCCACTTCTGCCAGCCGGACAGCTGATCCCACAGCTGCTGGGCGGCCAGCTGGTAGTACGCGAAGTGGCCGGGCTCCTGCCGCTTGATCGGTGCGACCACCGTCGCCGCGATCGCTCGCTCGCCGAGCTCGAGCAGCCCGGCATGGAGCTTGTTGTAGGCAAGGACCGCGGACCGCTCGGTGGCCAGACCGGTCAGGTAATAGAGCATCCGGCTGATGTCCTGGACCCCGCGCGCCCGGCCGAGCGCGCCGAGGAACCGCAGCTTGAACGAGACCTCGCTCAGGTTCGGCACGTGCGGCTCGACGCCGATCAGCTGCTGCAGCTTGTCCAGGATCTGCCCGTGCCGCGTCTCCTGCGGCATCCAGACGTCGGCGTAGAAGCGCCGGTCGACCTCGGGCGGATCGGGCAGCAGCGCGTTCAGCTCCAGCACGTTGCGCTCGACCTCGAGCTCGACGCGGGTCATGTACGCCAGCACCGGGCCGAACTCCGCGGCCAGCAACTCGGGGTTGTGCATCGTGTAGTCCACGCTGCCGAGCGGGATCGGCGGATGCTCCTCGCCCAGCCGATCGACATGATCGGCAAGCCGGGAGTCTTCCCGCCGGCGACCGCGGCGGCGTGGGACGGTGACATCGCGCAACGACATAAGGCGGCACCTCGCTCGCTCCGACAGGGATGCCTGGGCGCTTCCCCCGAAGAAAGCGTAGCAAGATAACTGACTGATCAGTCAGTCAGAGGGCCGGCGATATCTGTGAGCCCGGCAACACGACGGCGGGTGGCGGTCCGAGGACCACCACCCGCCGAAGAGGTGTGCTTGTCGTTGTATTACTTGCCGATCGAATATCCGACCGCGTCGTGGCGGAGCACGTCGCCGTTCACCTTGACGATGCGGATGGTGTGCTGCGCGTTCTTCAGCCCGGTCAGCGCGAACACGGTCCGGTTCGTCACCCGGGTGTCGTGGTGCAGATTCACCCGGCGGACCAGCTTGCCGTCGACGTACACGTCCGCCTCTCCCTGGTCCGGTGCGAGCGCCGTGGTCCAGTGCACGCCG
Organism: Kribbella sp. NPDC048915; assembly: GCF_040649595.1. Classification (NCBI taxonomy): domain Bacteria; kingdom Bacillati; phylum Actinomycetota; class Actinomycetes; order Propionibacteriales; family Kribbellaceae; genus Kribbella; species Kribbella sp. NPDC048915. The sequence goes on from NZ_JBEZFT010000105.1 coordinate 19,932, forward strand.
GTACCGGTGAAGGTCAGGCCGACCGCGGCACCGTCCTCCTTCGTCGCATGGATGTCGTCGCGATAGTCCCCACGGAAGCGGACGTCGAGCGCGGTGTCACCGGACGGCAACGTGCCGAGGTACGCCTTGCTGATCGTCACTGTGGTGCCGTCGACGGTGTAGTCGGTGCCCTTCACCAGGTCCTGGCCCGCCTTCGCGATTCCGCCCAGCTCCTCCTGGTCGCGACCGAGTTGGAAGCTGACGTCAGCCGGCGCCGACCGGTTGAACGTCACCGCCTCCGGGTTCAGCAGACTTTCCTGCCGGACGTTGAACTTGTCCACCAGCATGAACTGGCCGGACTTCTTCACGCCCCGAATCGTGTGGCTCCCGTTCGGCAGGTCGGAAATGCTGAACACCACCTGCTGCGGTTTGTTGTTCCCCTGCGACGGGTCCATGTAAGTGCTGACGGTCTGCTTGAACTCGCCGTCGATGTAGATGTCGACGTCACCCTGACCTGGATCGGTCTCGGTCACATAGTCGACGCCGGTCCCGACGAAGCTGTACGAGAACGCGTCGCCGTTGCCCTCCGTCCACTGCACGTCGTCCTGGTAGTCGCCGAGACCACGCCCGCCGCTGTAGTTCCAGTTGCCGGTGTAGACGATGTCGGGGTGATTGTTGTTGATCTCAACGGTGCGGGTACCCGCCGCCACCGCGCCTGACGCGGAGGTGTCGGTGTTCGGCGCCGCGGCGAGCTTCTTGCCCAGGACACCCCGCGGCTCGGTCGCCCGCTGGGCTGCCTTGGTGGCCTGCGGTGCGGCCGGGTTCTTCACCTTGACCGTCAGCGCCTGCGACGTCGCCGGGACCTCGTTGTTGCCGTTGCGCTGCCACGCCCCGTCGTACGTGACGCGCGGGTCGTCGTCGTTGACCGAGATCGCAGCGTTCTTCTGCGGCGTGACCTTGAACAGCCGGGTGCCGTGGATCGGGACGTCCTTCGCGGTGTAGCTCGACGCGAAGGTGCCGACGTCCTTGCGCGCCCACAGGTCGCGTACCTTCGCGGCGCCGTGCAGTCCGAGGTCGGCGAAGTTCACGGTCATGTCGGCGTCGGTCTGACCGAGGTTGAACAAGGCAACGGTGTACGAGCTGTCCGGGTTCAGCGCGAACCACACCTGACGGTTCGTCTTCATCGACACCGGATGCGCCGGACGGCCCGCCTGGTTGACCGCGATCACCTCGCGGTTGGTCAGCAGCTCGAGTCCGTACGAGTCGAGCCTGGTCATGTCGTTGCCGATGTACAGCGGCGCCGCGGACACTGCCCAGAGCGTGGTCGCCGTACGGCGCTCGTCCTTGGTCAGGCCGTCCATCTGGCCGTTGCCGACGTCGAGCGAGTCGAGGTCGTTCCAGCCGCCCGGGCCCGCGTGCCGCCACCAGTCGGCGAGCTTCGGGAACAGCCGGCTGATGCTCGGCCAGGCGGTGAGCGCCACGCCCGGGCAATAGCACTCGACGTCCCAGTCGATCCGCCAGCCGTTCGCGTACTGCTTCCAGGTGTCGGCGTAGTTGATGTCGAGCGCCCAGGACAGCTCGAGCCAGATGTTGTGCCGCTTCAGCGCCTGCGACCAAGCCTTGACCTCGTCGCGGGCGTCCAGCGAGAGATCACTGATCCCCGATCCCGGCGTCACGCTGTCGAACTTCAGGAAGTCCAGGCCCCACGACCCGTACAGGTCCGCGATCGAGTCGATGTACTTCTGCCCGCACGGGTTCTGGAAGTCGATCCGGTACCCGAAGCCCCAGTAGTCGGCGCGCTGCAGCGGCCGGACCGGCAGGTCGGCAGTCGTACATTCCGGTGCGCCGTAGATCGGCAGCTTCGCGTCGATCAGCGATTGGCTGACCCCCGGAATCCCGTACAGACCGACCTTCTGGCCGTTGGCGTGGATGTGGTCGATGACCGCCTGCAGGCCGTTCGGGTAGAGCTTCTTGCTCGGCGTCGGCCGGCCGTAGCCGTCGATACCGTCGTTCCATCCGGCGTCGATGTTGATGTACTCGTACCCGTACGGCTGCAGCTTCGCGTGCATCGCGTCGGACTGGGCGATCAACTGCTCCGCAGTGATCCAGCTGCCGCCGCTGGTGTTGTAGACCTGCATGCTGTAGCTGCTCCAGCCCATGTAGGGCTTGAGCGCCTTGTCCCCCGCGGGCCCCGACCGCTCGACCGCCGGGGCCGCCGGCGCGACGCGCGCCGGCGGTGCGGATGCGGCCGAGGGGGCCGGTGGTGGTGCCGCTGTCGACGTACTGGACGCTGCCGGTAGCAGGCCGGCGACGACGAGCCCCGCGGTCGCGGCTCGCAACACCCTGCTCCGAACGGATCTGGTCATGGCGGTGACCTCTCTGAGAGAACCGAATCGGATAGGATATTGGAACTATTTACTTAACCTTGTCAAGATTTCAGCCCTGCAAGCGCCGAAGGAGGACAGATACTGCTCACCCGGGACCTCACAACCAGCCGGGACCCTGGACACCCGCCCGGGACCTTGCACAAGCAATAACCGATCCACACGCACGACACCCTGTTCAAGCCTCCGCCGTCAGCCGGGTTGACCGGGTTCGCCGGGCGGCTGGCGTGGTAGCTCGGCGCGGGTCGAGGGCGGCCGCGTGCTGCCCGGGGTCTCCTGGGTGACCGCGGCCGTCGGGGTGCATCGCGTGGGCCAACACGGTGGGGCAACCCTTCGTGTTGGGGGTTCTCTCCTGGTGGTACGGCCTGGGGTGGTTGCCCGGGGTGGTTGCCCGGGGTGGTTGCCCGGGGTGGTTGCCCTGGGTGGTTGCCCGGGGTGCTGGTTCGGCATGGTCTTAGGGGTTTCCGGGCTACCGCCGCACGGTGGGTTCACCCACCGTGTTGTGGGTTCCACACCCTTCACCACACGCTCCGCCCCACGCCGCCCTCGATGAAACAACCGAAGAGCGGCG
>NZ_JBEZFT010000106.1:0-22678 GCF_040649595.1 Kribbella sp. NPDC048915
AAGGGTACGGAACCCACAACACGATGGGTGAACCCACCGTGTTGTGGAAACCCGGTAGCGCCGACGACCACGCCACCACCCCCACGCCGTACCACCACCCCACGCCACCACCCACCGCCACGACGCCGCACCGTCACCGCGTGCCGAACACCGCCGACCACATCACCCGCTGACCACATCACCCGCTGACCACATCACCCGCTGACTGCATCACCGCCGGCTGATTCGCGGCACGGCATTCGAGCGGATAACCCCGCGTGTTGGGGTTCTCCATCGGGCCTGCACGATCCATCGCGGCCGGCTGGCGGCAGAGTGTCGACGCTTTGGCAAACCAGCGTTGCCGTCGTGGCCGCCTGGGTCAGTCGGGGCGTCCGGGGAGGTTCATCGTGGCGAGTCGGCGGGGGTCGCGCAGCGAGGTGATCTCGACGATCCGGCCGTCGACGACCGTGCACATCAGGATGCCCAGGGGGTGGCCGCTCGCGGTCCAGACGACGATTCCCGGCTCGCCGTCGACAAGGACCGGATAGGGGGTGCCCTTCGCGTACGCGCCGCGCTGGACGCTCGTCGCCACCTCGGTCGCGCCGAGCTTGACGACCACACCGTGTGCGGTATGCGTGCGCCACGTCACCTCCGGGTCGAGCACCCGCAGCAATCCCTCGAAATCTCCTTCGCGGGCCGCCGCGAGGAACGCGTTCAGCACCTCACGCTGCTGGTGCCGCTCGCCGTCCGGGCGAGGTGTGCCCTGAACCTTCCGGCGGGCCCGGCTGGCGAGCATCTTGGCGGCGTCCGTGGATTTGCCGAGGATCTGGCCGATCTCCTCGAACGGCACCGCGAACATGTCGTGCAGCACCAGCGCCAGTCGCTCGGCGGGGCTCAGGCTGTCGAGGACCACGACGAGCGCCAACCCGACCGAATCCGCCAGGAGGGCGTCGTCCTCCGGCGCCGAGGCAGTGTCCTCGGTCACGAAGAACTCGGGTACGGCGTCGTCCGGCGACGCCACGGGCCGGGTCTTGCGCGCGCGCAGCGTGTCGATGCACACCCGCCCGACCACGGTTGTCAGCCAGCCGGACAGGTTGTCGATCGTGGCCGGATCCTGGCGCGCGAGCCGCAGCCACGCCTCCTGGACGGCGTCCTCGGCGTCCGCCCGCGAGCCGAGGATCCGGTACGCCATTGCCACCAGCCGCTCGCGCTCGGCCATGAACGCCTCCGCGACGGCGTTCTGCCGCTCCGATCCGGTCATCTGTTACCTCCTGCCGACAAGGCCCGTCATAGGTGATGACGGGCCCGGAAGGGCCGAGGTAACCACCAAGGAGAAACTCATGAACCTCGCGCTGTGGATCGTCGCCGGCCTGCTGGCCGTCGCCTTCGCCTTCGCGGGTGCCAACAAGCTGTTCATCCCCTACGAGAAGCTGGCCAAGGCTCGAGGTGCGGGCTGGGTGAACCAGTTCAGCCCGGCCTTCGTCAAAACCCTCGGCACCCTCGAGATCCTGGGTGCCATCGGCCTGATCGTACCGGCCGCCCTCGACATCGTCCCGGTGCTCGTGCCGGTGGCCGCGATCGGACTGGCGATCATCATGGTCGGCGCCGCGATCGTCACGTCCCGGCGCCGCGAACGCGCCCACGCCGCGGTGAACGTCGTCTACCTGGCCCTCGCCCTGTTCGTGGTCGTCGGCCGCTTCGGGCCGGAGGCCTTCGGCTGACGCGTGTCCCGGGCGTTGTCTCCAGGGCCGCGCGGCGCGGCCCTGGAGACGGTGGGCCTCAGTGGGTTCAGACAGCGCCTGTACTGCCGGAACCAGGATCGGGAAGCGCGCCAGCCATCCGGAGACCGCCGTGCCGCCGACTGAGTCGGTCGGCCGAGAGCTACTCGGATCCGGGTCGTCGGTCCGCTCTACCACCGACGAGCGGAGCGTCCAGTTTGGCTAATTGGGGTGTTCAGAAGTGTGCACAGCAAGGGGAGGTGGGGCGGCATAGCGTCTGGGGCATCAGTCAGGGAGGTGATGGACGGTGTCGCCAGTTCTCGTACCGGATCGGATCGGCCGGGCGGCGTTTCGGTCGGTGATCTTGTCTGCGGCGGGTAATCCGTGGATCAGTGCGCTCGCCAATCGGCGCGGGCTCGAGGCCGGGGCCAACAGGTTTGTGGCCGGGGAGACGTTGGCCGACTGCATCCCGGTCCTCGACCGGCTGCAGGCCGGTGGGATGCGGACGTATGTGATCGCGCTCGGGGAGGCGATTCACACCACGGAGGACGCGGCCGCCGCGGCCGCGGGGTACGAGGACCTGATTCCGGAGGTCGCGGCGCGCGGAGCGGATACGACGTTCTCCATCAAGCTGACCCACCTCGGCCTGGAGCTGGATCCGGAGCTGGCGTGGCGGCACGCACGTCGCGTGGTGGCCCTCGCGGCGGAGCACGGTGCCTTTGTCCGTTTGGACATGGAGCAATCGGACGTGGTCGACCAGACACTGGACATCTACCGCAGACTGCGCAGTGAGGGTCTGGACAACACCGGTGTGGTCCTTCAGGCGTACCTGCACCGGACGATGAACGATCTGATCGGTCTGCTTCCGCTCGAGCCGAACATCCGCGTGGTGAAGGGCGCCTATCTCGAACCGCCCGCGGTCGCGTTGCAGAAGAAGGCGCAGGTCGATGCCGCGTACCTCCAACTCGTGCGCACCGCTCTGGCGCACGCGCGATTCACCGCTGTCGCCACGCACGACGAACAGGCGGTCGCGGAGGCCAAGAACGCCGCGCTGAAGTACCAAGCGGACCACGAGTTCCAGATGCTGTACGGCGTGCGGTTCGGACTGGCTGAACAGCTGGTCGAGGAAGGCCACCACGTGCGCATCTGTGTGCCGTTCGGGGCCGACTGGTTCGTGTACTTCACGCGACGTCTCGCCGAGCGCCCGGCGAACCTGCTGTTCCTGCTGCGCAACCTGGCCAGGCGGTGACCCCGTGGTCTACCTGAACTTCTCACGAGTCGAACCACTGTGCCGTACCCGAAGGCTCCGGCTGGGCGCGGCGCTGCCCGTGGATGCGATCGCGATCGTGGGGTCGACCGCCAATGTCCGCTGGCTCACCGGCCTCGCCGGCGTACCGCACACCTACTACAACCGGGGCGTGCTCCAGGTGCTCGTCGCACCGGACAGCACCTGCCGGGTGGTTGCCCCGGCGTCGGAGTTGGGCTGGATCTGCGAGCTGTACGAGCGCGCCGACGTCCACCCGCACGGGCGATTCACCTATCGGGGCGACACGTCGCGCGTGAGTCCCGAGCCCGGCGGGCGGAGTCCCGTCGAGGCGATTCTCGACGCACTCGCCACGCTGCCCGACGTACGGACGTTGGTCCACGACGGCCAGGTTCCCGACGACGTACTGCGCGGTGTACTCGAGGCACGCCCGGACGTGACGGCGACCGCCGACCCCGACGTGTTCTTCCGGGCGCGCGCGGTCAAGGACGAGTACGAGCTGGACTGCCTGCGCCGGGCGAACCTCGCCTGTGAGGCAGCGATCCTGGCTGCGCTCGCCGACGCGCGGGAAGGCGTCACGGAACGCGAGCTGCTCCGCGTCGTGCGCGGAGTGATGGTCGAGTACGACGCCCATCCACTGCTGAGCGCACTGGGATTCTCCGAGCGCGGCGCCCTGGTCGACATGCCGGTGTCCGATCGCGAGCTGCGCAAGGGCGATCTGATCCGGTTCGACATCGGCTGCACTCTTGAGGGGTACCACGCGGACATGTCCAGGACCGCGGCGTTCGGCACGGTCGATCCGGAGCTGAGCGAAATCCACGACGGATTGGTCGCGGCGGAGCAGGCGGCGATCGACCAGGTTCGGCCGGGTGTCCGTGCCGGTGAGCTGTTCGCGACCGCGGTCGAGACCGCGCGAGCCAGTGGAGTGCCTGACTACGACCGGACGCACTGCGGTCATGGCATCGGGCTGGAGATCTACGAACCGCCGGGCGTGACGTCGGCGTCGACCGAGGTCCTGGTGAGCGGCATGACCTTGTGCATCGAAACGCCGTACTACCTGCTCGGCCGGGCCGGGCTGCAGATCGAGGACGCTGTTGTCGTGACCGACGAGGGGGCCGTGCGGCTCGGCGGCCTGCCGCAAACCCTGTTGACGGCCGGGTAGGTTGCCATGGACATCGATGCCTTGCGCAAGGACACGCCGGCGTGCGGCGACGTCCTGCACGCCAACAACGCCGGTGCCTCGCTCCAGCCGAGACCGGTGACCGAAGCGGTCTACGAATACCTAGAGCTCGAGCAACGGATCGGCGGCTACGAGGCTGCCATCGAGCGGGCGGACCAGATCCAGTCCGCGTACGACGACGTGGCCGCGCTGATCGGTGCGCATCCCGATGAGATCGCGTTCGCCGACAGCGCCACCCGGGCGTGGCAACTCGCCTTCAACTCGGTGCCTTTCAAGGCAGGCGACCGGGTGCTGACGTCAGTCGCCGAGTATGCCAGCAACTACATCGCCTACCTGCAACTGCAGGAGCGGCTCGCCGTCGACGTCGTACCGATCCACAACGACGAGACCGGCCAGCTGTCCGTGCAGGCGCTCGCGGATCTGCTGGACGAATCCGTACGGCTGGTGGCAGTGACGCACGTGCCGACCAACGGAGGTCTGGTCAACCCCGCTGAGGAGATCGGGGCGCTGGTGGCGGACAGCGACGCGTTGTTCCTGCTCGACGCCTGCCAGTCCGTGGGTCAGCTTCCGCTGGACGTCCGGGACGTCAAGGCGGATCTCATCACGGCGACCGGCCGCAAGTACTTGCGCGGGCCGCGCGGCACCGGATTCCTCTATGTCAACGAGGATGCGCTCGGCCGGCTGCACCCTGCGAACGCGGATCTGTTCGGCGCCCGCTGGGTGGAGCGGGACAGCTACCAGTTCCGCGACGGGGCTCGCCGCTTCGAGCTGTACGAGTCGAACCTCGCGGGCACGATCGGGCTCGGCGCCGCGGCACGCTACGCGAACGACCTGGGCATGGACAGCATCTGGCAACGGATTCGCGTCCTCGGCGAGGGGTTGCGGACCGCGCTCGCCGACCAGCGCGGGATCACCGTCGTGGATCAGGGCGACCTGCGCTGTGGCATCGTCACCTTCACGATGGACGGCTGTGAACCCCGCGAACTCGTTGACAAACTGCGACGTCAGCGCATCAACATCTGGCACTCCGGTGTCGAGTCGACCCGTCTCGACATGGAACGCCGCGGCCTGCGATCGGTGGTCCGGGCGTCGCTGCACTACTTCAACACCGAGCAGGAGGTCGAGCGACTCGTCGAAGCGATCGGCGCGGCCCGATGACCTGCCTGAGCGAGACGGCTGTGGGCGGTCCCGAGCTGCGCTATCCGATCGCCACGCTGAATCTGGCGGACGTCAAGCACAACATCGCCCAGCTGGATCGGTACTGCGCGGAGCACGGCATCGTCATCGCACCGCACGCCAAGACGACGATGATCGGACGCGTCCTGGAGTTACTGGTGGAACAGCCGTCCACCTGGGGTCTGACGGTCGCCGACGCTCAGCAGGGTGCGGTCGCCGTCGAAGCCGGCGCCCGCCGGATCCTGGTCGCGAACCAGCTGGTCGAGCCGCAGGACATCGCGTGGGCGAGCATCCATCGAACCAGCGGGACCGAAGTGCTGTCATTCGTCGACTCGCCCGCGGGCGTCGCCTGGCTCGACCGCAGACTCGAACAGTTCGAGGCCGGATCCCGTGTCCCCGGCCGACGCCATCGGGTCCTGCTCGAGGTCGGGTACGTCGGCGGCCGGGGCGGCGTACGGTCGTGGCGGGACTTCGATGCGGTGGTCGACGCGGTGCGGAACTCCCGCTGCCTAGCTCTGACCGGCGTGGCAGCCTTCGAAGGTCTGCTGGGTGGATCGGCGACCGCACCAGAAGTGCGCGGCGTCGACGACTTCCTGCGGCGCCTCAACATCGCGGCTCAGCGGTTGGTCAGCATGGGTGGCGTAGCGGGTTCGGAGTTGATCGTGTCGGCGGGTGGTTCGGCGTACTTCGACAGGGTCGCGGAGATCTGCGGACCGGCGGTGAACCGGCTGGCGGGGACCCTGCTTCTGCGCAGCGGCTGCTACGCCGTCCACGATCACGGTCTGTACGCGCGGACCTCACCAACCGGTCGTACCGAGGTGGCGCCGAAGCTGCGTCCGGCCGCCGTACTGTGGGCCAGGGTGCAGTCGCGACCCGAACCGGGCCGCGTCATCGTGGCGGCCGGCCGGCGGCACGTGCCGTTCGACGCCGGCCTCCCGATTCCCCTGGGGACGCGGTACCGGGACGGAACAGCGCATCACCTGCCCCCGGGCTGCCAGGTCGACGCGTTGAGCGACCAGCATCTGCATCTCCAGGTGCCGGACGCGTGCGACCTGGTGGTCGGCGACGTGCTGCCGTTCGGGGTCTCGCATCCGTGCGGCCTCTTCGACCGGTGGCGGGAAGTCGTCCTGGTCGATGCGGATCGCAATGTCACCGGCGTGGTGGCGCCGCGCTTCTGATCGTGAACTCCGGCTCACAGACGGTGTAAGCGAACGGCGATGCTCGGCGGCCGACTCCGGGACAGACTGCTGGACATGGACGTGACACCGGATCAAGACGATGCCCGCTGGCTCGTCATCGGCGCTCCGATGGAAGGATCGGGCGCCGGCAGAGGAGAGGTCGACGCGCCGAAGGTACTCCGCGAGTACGGGCTGGTGACACACCTCGGCGCGGTGGACTTCGGGGATCTCCCGGTCCGGCTCACCGACAGTGAGCGCGATCCGGAAACCGGCGTCATCGCGTATCAGCAGCTGATCGCCGGTACCGAGGTGATCGCAGACGCGGTCGCGGCCGCACTGCACGCAAACTGGCGCCCGCTGGTCCTGGGTGGATGCTGCTCGGTACTGCCCGGAGCCCTGAGCGGACTGCGGCGCTTTGCCGGGCCACCCCGGCTGGTGTTTGTCGACGGCCACCTCGATCTGTTCAGCCCGCAGACCACGAGTACGGGCGAACTCGCGGGGATGGCGCTCTCGGCCGTGACCGGCTACGCGCCCGAACTGCATGCTGTCGCGACCCGGCAACCGCTGGTCGAGGCGGGCGACGTCCTCGCTATCGGCGACGCGGACCTGGTGAGACGCCGCGAACTCGGCGGTGTCGAGGCCGCGACCGCGCTGCCGGACGCACGGGTGGTGGACGCGGCCGCCGTCCGCTCCGCCGGGGCGGTGACCATCACCCGCCGGATCGAAGCCTTGCTCGCCGCGGACGAGATGCCGACCTGGCTGCATCTCGATGTGGACGTCCTCGACGGGTCGGTGATGCCGGCCGTGAGCTTCCCGGTCAGCGGTGGACTGACCTGGGACGAGCTCGGCGCGGTGCTCGCGGCTGTCGCGGGTGCGGGGGAGCTGCTCGGCGTTTCCCTTGCCGGGCTCAACGTTCATCGCGATCCTGGTTACCAGGCCTCACAGCGGTTGGTGGGACTGCTCGCTGATGTGCTGACTTGAGCGGAGGTTGCGCCATCGACACGAAGCTGCCGCGGCAGTTCCAGTCCAGGCTCAGTGTCCGGCGGCTGGCGATCCTGATGGAGATCGGCCGGCACGAGACGCTGACCGCGGCGGCCGAGGCCCTGCAGTACTCACCGTCCGCGGTGAGTCAGCAGCTCAAGGTGCTGGAGGAGGAAGCAGGCCTGCCGCTGGTGGAGCGTGGTGGCCGCCGAGTGCGTCTCACGCCGGCCGGGCAGATCCTGGCCACGCACGCCGAAGAGCTGGTGGCCCGGCTCCGCGCGGCCGAGGAGCACGTCCGCGCGGTCGGGCGGCTCGGCTACGGACAGTTGCGCCTCGCAACGTTCCGCAGCGTGGGCGAGTCGTTGCTCGTCGACGCGATCACGTACTTCCGGGGCCACCATCCGGCGATCCAGATCACCATCGTCGAGGGCGAGCCGGAGGACTACATCGGCGCGCTGCGGCGGCACGAGCTGGATCTCGTCCTGACCTACGACTACGACGAACTCGCACTCCACTTCGCCGAAGGTGTCGCGCGTGACTTGATCTGTTCGGACGACCTGTACGTGGCGCTGCCCGCGGGATCCTGGCGGAAGAACCGGCCGCTGCGGCTGAGCGACCTGTCCGAGCAGGCGTGGATCGCGTCCACGCCGACGAACGCGGTCCACAGGTTCACCGAGCGCGCGTGCGCACAGGCCGGGTTCGTACCCCGGATCGTCATGCACACCGACGACTACCACATCGCTCAGGAACTCGTTGCCAGAGGCATGGGTGTGACCTTTCTGCCCGGGATCTCGGCGTCCAACCACCACCGCGGCGTCGAGGTGCACAAGCCCTCGGACGTGAGCCTCAGCCGCCGGATCTACGCGACGTACCGCAGCGGCGGCGAACGAGTGGCCGCGGTGGCGGCGATCCGGGACGTGCTGCTCCGGCTCGGGGCCGAGACATGAGCGCGGCGCCGCAGCGGCCGGAGGAGGCCGCGGAGTCGTCGGGCGCGACGCTGGACGTGCGACGGCTGAAGGTCCTGCGCGAGGTTTTCATCCGTGGATCGATGACAGCCGCGGCCGACGCGCTGGGTTATACGCCGTCGGCGATCAGTCAGCAGATCACCGCGCTGGAACGCGAAACCGACGCCGTCCTGGTCGAACGCGGCCCGCAGAGCATCGCGCTCACGGAGGCCGGTCAGATTTTGGTCGAGCACACCGAATGGATCCTCGAGCAGCTGGATCTCGCCGACGCCCAGGTGAAGGCCATCGCCGGTCTGCGCGGCGGCCGGTTGCGCATGGCCACATTCCGTAGCATCGGTGAAACCGTTGTCGCCGAAGCGCTCACCCGTTTCCACGCGGCGTGGCCGGAGGTCGAGCTCAGGCTGGTCGAGGGAGAGCCCGAGGAGTACGTCGGCCGCCTGGCGCAGGGTGAACTGGATCTGGCGTTGTCTTTCGAGTACGACGGAGTCGTCGCGCCGCATGGATCGGATCTCGTCGCCGAAGCGTTGCTGGACGAGGAGATGCTGGTGGCGTTGCCTGCTGGTCATCCCTTGATAGAGCGTGGTGCGGTGGCGCTGCCTGAGCTCGCCGACGAGGACTGGATCGCGAGCTCGCATCGCTCGAGCGTGCACGAGTTCACCCGGATCGTCTGCTCCTGGGCGGGATTCGAGCCGCGGATCGCGTTCGAGACCGACGACTACCACATCGCGCAGTCCCTGGTCGCGGCCGGCGTCGGGATCGCGTTCCTGCCTGCGGTGTCGGTGCACACCGCACATCCCGACGTACGCGTCGTACAGATCCGGCCGCGTCCGCCGATGCGCAGGGTGTTCGTCGTGACCCGTGACACCGGTGTCGCTTCGCCGTGCGTCACCGAGATGATCCGCCTGCTGCGCAACGCGGCGGCGGCCGAAACACCGCGGACGACGCCGCCCGCCGCCGGGTGAAGAACCGCTTCGGGTGAGGTGAAGAGAGCGTCAACACCGCGACGTGATCTTCGCCCTATCGTTCAAGCACCAAGGCCGGCTGCAACGCATTCGCTTCCACCGACCACCGGTCGCCGCGGCGTAGCTGTTCCGTCGCGGGACCGGTGAGTGATCAGTCAGGAGGGCCCCATGCGCTCGATACTGCGGGCTTCGTTCGTCCTCGCGTTCTCGTTCACCCTTGTCACCGCCGGATGTACGGAGGTCCGCTCGGGCGGGAACTCCGCGCCGACGCAGGCCGCGTCGATCCTGCACGAGCAGGCCGGGACCGACGCGGCAGCCGCGGCTCTGCTCCCGCCCGATGTGAAGTCCCGCGGCACGCTGACCATCGCGAGCGCCACCGCGAACGCTCCGATGGAATTCCTCGACGCCGACGGCAAGACCATCATCGGCTTCGACATCGAGCTGTCGGATGCGATCGCCGCCACCCTCGGCCTGAAGGCCGAACACGTCGCGTCGACGTTCGACGCGATCATCCCCGGCCTGCAGGCGAAGAAGTACGACTTCGGGATCTCGGGCTTCTTCATCACCCCGAAGCGGGAAAAGGTCGTCGACTTCGTGCCGTACCTGCGGGACGGCTCGGCGCTCGTCGTCCCCGCAGGCAATCCGCTCGGTCTGCGGATGGACCCGGCGACCCTGTGCGGACGCCGGCTCGCCGGCGAGAAGGGCAGCGTGCAAGGCCTGGAGTACCTGCCCGCGATCTCCAAGGACTGTCAGGCGGCTGTCACCGTGCTGCACTTCCCGACGCTGGACGAAGCGCATCTCGCGCTCACCGGCGGCCGGGCCGACGCCATCATGGAGGACAGCATCCCGAGCGGGTACCGGGCGAAGAAGTCGAACGGCAAGTTCGAGGTCGCACCGGGCGACGTCTACAAGCCGGTCACGACCGGAATCGCGTTCCCCAAGGACTCCGAACTCACCACGGCGGTCCAGGCGGCGCTCGGCACGCTGTCGTCGAGCGGTCGACTGCAGGCGCTGCTGGACAAATGGTCCATCCCGTCGGCCGCCTTGCTCGCGTCGTACTGAGGCCTCGACATGACCGCAACCGACGTCGCCACCGCCGCGACCGGCACCCTGGTCGTTGTCCGGCGCAAGCATCCGGGCCGCTGGCTGGCGGCGGTGATCATCTTCTTCCTCGCGGTAGCCCTCGCCTGGTCGGTGATCACCAACGAGCGGTTCCGCTGGCCGGTCGTGATGGCGTACCTCCGCGACACCGCGATCGGCCGCGGCATCCTGGTGACCCTCGAACTCACCGCGTTGTGCATGCTTGTCGGCCTGCTCCTCGGCACCCTGCTGGCGATCGGACGGCTGTCACCCAACCCAGTCGTCCGCAGCGCGGCCTCCGGCTACATCTGGTTCTTCCGGGGTACGCCGGTGCTCGTCCAGTTGCTGTTCTGGTTCAACCTCGCGGCCTTGTACCCGAAGATCACCTTCGGGTTGCCGGGCGTCGCGCTGGACGCCAACCAGTTGATCACGCCGTTGATGGCCGCCGTCCTCGGCCTCGGTCTGAACGAGGCGGCGTACATGGCCGAGATCGTCCGCGCGGGCATCCTCTCGGTCGATCCGGGGCAGGCCGAGGCGGCGAGCGCACTGGGCCTGACCCGGATGGAGACGATGCGCAGAATCATCCTTCCGCAGGCGATGCGGGTGATCATCCCGCCGACCGGCAACGAGACCATCGGCATGCTGAAGACCACGTCGTTGGTCAGTGTGCTCGCCGTCCCCGATCTGCTCTACTCGGCGCAGATGGTGTACGCGAGCAACTTCGAGACGATTCCGCTGCTGATCGTCGCCAGCCTGTGGTACATCGTCGTCACCTCGGTGCTGTCGGTCGGCCAGTTCTATCTCGAACGGCGCTTCGCTCGCGGTGCCCGCCGAAACGAGCCCGCGCCGCTGTCACGACTGTGGGAGCTGCTGCGGAATCGGCGTCCGGCCGGGAGGACGTCATGACGCCCGGCGAGGCTGCGCAGCTGGCCGTCCAGGCCGAGGACGCGCAGGTCGTCGTCCGGGCCGAGGACGTCCGGCAGGCGTACGGCCGGCACGAGGTACTGCGCGGGGTCGACCTCGAGGTGCGGACCGGTGAGGTCGTCTGCATCATCGGTCCGTCCGGCTCCGGGAAAAGCACGCTGCTGCGCTGCGTGAACCACCTCGAGCCGATCACCGGTGGCCGGTTGTGGGTCGGTGGCCAGCTCGTCGGATACCGCCAGAAGGGCAACAAGCTGTACGAACTGAGCGACAAGGAGATCTGTCGCCGGCGCGTGGACGTCGGCATGGTGTTCCAGCACTTCAACCTCTTCTCGCACCTGACGGTGCTGGAGAACCTCGTCGAGGCTCCCTGCCGGGTACTGCGGCAACCGAAGCGAGAGGTCGTCGAACGCGCCCACGACCTGCTGGCCAAGGTCGGCCTCGCCGACTTGCCCGGGCAGTACCCGGCCCGCCTGTCCGGTGGGCAGCAGCAGCGGGTGGCGATCGCCCGCGCGCTGTGCATGCAGCCGAAACTGATGCTGTTCGACGAGCCGACGTCGGCCCTGGACCCCGAGCTGGTCGGCGACGTGCTCGACGTGATGAGAACGCTGGCCGAGTCAGGGATGACGATGATGGTCGTCACCCACGAAATCGGCTTCGCCCGCCGGGTCGCGGATCGGGTGCTGTTCTTCGATCAGGGCCGCGTCGTCGAAGCGGGCCCGGCCGAGGACGTGATCTCGGCGCCCCGCCATGAGCGCACCCGCGAGTTCCTGGCCGCACTCAACTGATCTGACATCTTTACTTCTTAGGAGGACTTCTCATGAGCCGCACATTCGAGGGCAAGGTGGTCGTCGTCACCGGCGCGGGCGGTGGCATCGGCTCCGCGGTGGCGGTCCGCTTCGCGGAGCTCGGGGCCGACGTGGCGCTCAACGACGTCGACGAGGTCAAGACGAAGGCCGTCGCGGAACGCGTCGAGGCCGCGGACGTCAGCGCCCGGCGGGTCATCGGTGACGCGTCGGATGCGTCCGTTGTGGACGACCTGATCGGCGGCACGATCGACGAGTTCGGCAGTGTGGACGTGCTGGTCAACACCGCCGGCCTGATCGGCCAGACCCGGCACTTCCTGGACGCGGACGAGGAGTGGTGGGACCGGGTGCTGCGCGTCAACCTGCGCAGCGTCTTCCTCTGCTCGCACCGTGCCGCGCGGCACATGGCCCAGCGGGGATCGGGTGTCATCCTCTCGACCTCGAGCGGCGGCGCCACCAAGGCTCATCGCGGCGAGGCGGCGTACGACGCGTCCAAGGGCGGAATCGAGGCGCTGACACGCGCGCTGGCCCTCGACCTCGGTCCGTACGGGATCCGGGTCAACGCCGTCTCCCCGGGATCGATCGATGTCGCGCCGGCCGGCTCCGTCAGCCCGGACGTCCTCGCCGAGCGCGGCCGGACGGTACCGCTCGGACGGGTGGGTGTGCCGCAGGATCTCGCGGACACGTACACCTTCCTGGCCTCGGACGCGGCGCAGTACATCAGCGGAGTCGTCGTACCGGTCGACGGCGGCATGCTCGCTCAGCAGCGGTCACCGCAGGTGGACATCTTCGGGCTCGACCGGTACCCGGCCGTCGGCCCGCTCGCGGTCAAGTGAGATGAAGCAGCTACCTGACCGCTACGTCCTGCGGGGAGCCGCGGTGCTCGACCCGGCCGGGGAGTTCGCCGACGGCGTCGACCTGCTGGTGAGCGACGGCCGGATCGCGCAGGTCGGCCGTGGCATCCGGGCGGAGGGCATCGACTCGCTCGACGCCGGCGGGCTCTGGATCATGCCGGGGCTGGTCGACTGCCACGCGCATCTGACCATGCACAGTTTGGAGCCCTATCAGTCGATGCAGCGGCCCATCACCCTGTGGGCGCTGCAGGCCGCCGACACCGCCCGGCAGACGCTGCGGTCGGGCGTCACCTTCGCGCGGGACGCGGGTGGCTCCGAGGCAGGGCTGAAGGCTGCGATCGCCGGCGGCCTCACCGCGGGTCCGCGGTTGCAGATCGCGATCCTGATGTTGTCCTCGACCGGTGCTCACGCCGACGGGTTCCTGGCCGGCCCCGGACTCGAGGCGAGCGCCTGGTACGACACACCGGACTACCCCGGTCGGCCGAATCCGCTCGTCGACGGTGCCCCGGAGATGCGACGTCGGGTCCGCGAGCTCGTGCGCGCGGGTGCGGACTGGATCAAGCTGTGTGCGACCGGCGGCCTGGCGTCGGAGTACGACGAACCGGACGCTCCGGACTTCGCCGCCGACGAGATCGCCGAAGCCGTCGCCGAGGGAGCGCGTCGCGGCCGGCCGGTGATGGTCCACTGCTACGGCGGAACCGCGCTCGATCACTCGCTCCGCGCCGGTGCCCGGTCGGTCGAACACGGCGCCCTGCTCACCGAGCAACAATGCGCGGAGATGGCCTCGCGCGGCTGCTGGCTGGTACCGACCCGGAGCGCGCTCCTCGACGACGTCGAGCAGGCGCGCAGCGGACGGTTCTCGCCGGTCATCAACGAGAAGACGCTGCGGATCGAGCCCGCGCTCGACGACTACGTCCTGATGGCGCGCGAGGCCGGGGTCCGGATCGCCACCGGCACTGACGGTATCGAGGCACGCCGGCAGGCCCGCATCGTCGACGAGCTCCGCGCCCTGCGCCAAGCCGGTCTGACCGCCGCCGAGGTGCTCGCCGCCGCCACCTCGGAAGCGGCCGCGCTGTGTGGCGTCGCCGACCAGGTCGGTTCGATCGCCCCTGGCTTCGCCGCCGACCTGATCATCACCGAATCCGAACCCGGTGCCGACGGCAACTACGCCGAACTGGACCCGCCCCCGGGCGTCATCCAGGCCGGCCGTGCTGTTGCCCTCCCCGCCCAGCTCTCCGAATGACGCGAGAGCTGGGCGCTGGCGTCGCGCGCGGAGGACATCCGCCGCGCGCTGCGCCGGTCAGTGCATGTAGAGGCCGCCGTCCGCGTTGAGGGTTTGGCCGGTGATGTAGGTCGAGTCGTCGGACAGTAGGTAGGCGATGGCCGAAGCGATGTCTTCGGGTTGACCGATGCGGTTGGTGAGGAGATCGGCGGCCAGGGCGTCGCGGCGGTCGGGGGACAGCGGGCCGCCCATGATGTCGGTGTCGATGGGGCCGGGGGCAACCGCATTGACGGTGATGTTGTACGGGCCCAGCTCGCGGGCGAGCGCTCGGGTGAGGCCGATGACGCCGGCTTTCGCTACCGAATACGGCGTTTTGCTGTACGTACCGCCGCCGCGTTGGGCCGATGTCGACGAGATGCTGACGATCCGGCCGTAGCGGTGACGGACCATGGATTCGGCGACGCGGCGGGTGACGTAGTGGACGCCGTTGAGGTTGACGTTGATGACGCGGTGCCACTCGTCGGACGTCAGCTCCAGGTAGGGAACCGGCGAGCTGACGCCGGCGATGTTGGCGAGACCGGCCAGCGGTGGCAGGGCGGCTTCGAGGGCGTCGATCGCGGCGCGCACCTCGGACTCGTTCGCGACGTCGGCGGCGACCGCGCAGGTCTTGACGTTGTACGTCGTGGTGAGTTCGGAGGCGAGCGCTTCGCCGCCGGCGGCGTCGATGTCGAGGATGCCGACGTTCCAGCCCCGAGCGGCGAGCATGATCGCTGTGGCGCGGCCGATGCCGCGGGGTGAGGCGGCTCCGGTGACGACGACGGTGCGATTCGCGACGCTGCGCACCGCGTTGGTTCCCCGGCTGCTGCTTTCCTCGTTGTTCCCGGCGCTGGTCACTTGGCGGCTCCGTAGTCCTGGCCGGGCTTCCAGTCGGTGAAGGCGTAGTCGGCCTCGGAGACCTTCGCACCGGCCGCCTTGGCCTTCTGCAAGGCTTGCGCGCGGTCCGCGCTGGTCGCGTCGCTGAGCTTCTTGAGTTCGGCCTTGAGGTCCTTGATCGAGCCGCCGAGGTAGCCCTGAACGATGTTGCCGACGTGCGGCGTCACCGGCTTGCGGAAGGCGTCGACGCGGGCGATGGCCGGGTTCTTCACGATCGCCTGCGGCATGAGGAACACGTTTTCCTTGCAGTACTCGACGCCCTTCTTGTAGGCGTCGACGGCCTTCGAGGAAGCGACCAGGTCGAGGTTCAG
This sequence comes from Kribbella sp. NPDC048915, assembly GCF_040649595.1. Classification (NCBI taxonomy): domain Bacteria; kingdom Bacillati; phylum Actinomycetota; class Actinomycetes; order Propionibacteriales; family Kribbellaceae; genus Kribbella; species Kribbella sp. NPDC048915. The sequence continues at coordinate 15,531 of NZ_JBEZFT010000106.1, forward strand.
CGGCGGCTGGTCCATCGCCTCGATCATCCCGGTCTGGTACTCGTCCGACATGAAGGACGCGATCAGTTGCGCGGCCAGTTCGGGGTTCTTGCTGTCCGCGGACACGAAGTACGTCGACGCGGGCCGGCCGCGGTAGCACCACGGCTTCAGGTCGGACGTCGGTGTGAGGATGCGCCCGGACGCGAGCTTGTCGACGATCTGCGGAGCCAGCGCCTTGGATCCACCGCCGCACCAGATGCCGTCGATGAACGTGGCGACCGCCCCGGAGGCGTACCGCGTCCGGGCATCGACGACGCCGAAGTTGTTCGAGCCCGGCATGATCAGCTTGTCGTCGTTCAGTTGCTTCAGGAACTCGATGACGCCCACGTACGCGTCGTCGTGATAGGCGTACTCGCCGGTGTCGAACCGCAGCCCCTGGTACCCGGGGAAGCCGGCTGCCTGCGCCATGTCGTCGACCTGGTCCCGGATCCGTCCGCCGTCGGCGCCGATCGCCAGCGTCAACGGCTGCACCCCGGCCGACTTCAACTTGCCGAGGGCGTCCTTGAAGGCGCCGTAGTCTGTGGGCAGGTTGTCCGGGTCGAGGCCGGCCTTCGACCAGTGGTCCTTGTTCGCCCAGACCAGCGTCGAGCTCTGCCGGAAACTGAACATCGGAAAGCCGTACAGTTTTCCGTCCAGTTGCGTGATGCCCTCGGTAAAGGCGTCCTTCGGCAGCTTCGCCTTGATGTCGGCCGGGATCGCCATCTCGTGGACCCACTTCCCGCTCACCAGCGCGGGCAGCGGCAACCCGATCACGTTCGAGTAGACGTCCGGCATCTTGTTGGCCTGATGCGCCAGCTGAAACGCTTGCGTCGCCTTGGACGCGTCGTAGTACGTGTGCCCGACATTCGCCTTCAGTGGTCCGGACTGCTTCTTCGCCCAGTCGTCGTTGAGGCGCTTGAACGAGCTGAAGTGGTCCCACCAGTCGAGCGTTCCGGTGGCTCCGCCACTCGCGGCATCGGGCTGTGCTCCGGAGTCGCTGCTACATCCGGTCGCGGCGCCGGCCACCGCGAGGGCGGACAGGCCGAGCAGGCGGCGACGTGTCAAACCAGACATGTTTCTACTCCTTCGTTACGACTTGACTGCTCCGGAGATTCCCTCGACGAAGTAGCGCTGCAGGAAGATGAACAGGACCACCACCGGGACGATCGAGATCACGCCGGCCGCGGCCATTCCGGACCAGTCGGTCGCGGTCTCGCCGACGAACGCCTGCATACCCACGCTCACCGTCCGCAGGTCGGGGCGGCTGAAGGTGAACACCAGCGGCAGGAAAAACGCGTTCCAGGTGGTGATGAAGGTGAGCACGGCAACGGTCGCCGTCACCGGCATCGCCAACGGCAGCATCACCGAGAAGAACGTCCGGACGAAGCCGGCGCCGTCGACGACCGCGGCCTCCTCCAGTTCGCGCGGAATCTGCCGGAAATACCCGTAGTAGATGAGGATCGCGGACACGTACGCGCCGCCGCTCAGGGCCAGGATCATCCCGCCGAGGGAGTCGATCAGCCCGAGCTGCATCGAGATCTTGACGATCGGGATGATCGTGTAGCCGGTCGGTACGAACAGTGTCGCGACCAGCACACCGAGGAAGATCTTGGACCCGCGGAAGCGGTACCGCGCCAGCACGTACCCGGCCAGTGCGCACCGGATCGTGACCAGGAAAACGGTGATCACCGTGACCACGATCGTGTTCACCAGGTACCGGCCGAAGTGCGCGTCGTTCCACGCCCGCGCGTAGTTCTCCCAGACGAATGTCGACGGCCACAGCTTCAGCCCGCCGGCGAACATCTCCATGCTGTCCTTCAGCGACGCGGACAGCATCCAGAGGAACGGAAAGATCCACAGGATCGCTATCCCCACCAAGCCGATCGCGGCGGTCCACCACGGCAGCCGACGCAACACTCGCCGGTGCCGATCGGTGCGCTCGACTGTTCCGGTGCTCTCGGCAGCGGTGGTCATCGCTGCTCTCCTCTCAGCCGGCGTCCGGCGTACACGCCCCACAGCTGCAGCGCGCCGACGACCGCGACGAGTACGCCGAAGAACACCGCCGCGGCGGAGGCGTGCCCGAGCTGCGGGATCGAGGCGGCGAACGCCCACCGGTAGATGTAGATCTCGATGATCTCGGTGTGGAAGTACGGGCCGCCGCCGGTCAGCGTGTACATCAGATCGAAGTTGTGGAACGTCTCCTCGACCGTCAGCACGGTGATGATGATCAGGAACGGCTTGAGCATCGGCAGCGTGATGTGCCGGAACAGTTGCCGCGTGCTCGCCCCGTCGATTCGCGCCGCCTCGTACAACTCGTACGGAATCGTCTGCAGCGCCGCCAGCCAGTAGATCATCGTGACGCCGAAGAACTTCCAGATGTACAGCACCGCGGCCGTCGGCAGCGCGAGGTGCTGATCACCGAGGAAGTCGACGCCGGTGATGCCGAACTTCGCCAGGATCGCGGTGATCGGCCCGCTCGCCGGATCCAGCACGAACCGCATCACCACACCGATGATCGCCGTCGTTGTCACCACCGGGATGAAGAACGCGGACCGCAGGACGCCGATCAACGGCAGCTTCGGCGAATTGAGCACGATCGCGAGCAGCAAGCTCAGCAACACCCGCGCCGGCACCACCAGCAGCATGAACAGCAACGTGACCTTGAACGAGTTCCAGAACAACGGATCCGCGAACACCGCGCGATAGTTGCTCAGACCCACGAACCGCTGGTCGGCGTCGAAGCCATTCCACTCCACCAGCGAGTACCAGTAGCTCGCGATGATCGGATAGAGCGTGTAGAGGCCGTACAACACCACGGTCGGCAGCAGGAAGATCCAGATCCAGGTGGTCTTCTTCCAGCCGTGCCGTGGTCGTTCGGGGCGGGCGACGACCGAGACCCGGCGGGGTTCGCGCCGAGTGAGCTGCACGGATCTGCTCGTCATGATCGGGCCTACCTGATCTGGCTGATGGCGAAGGTGCGGGGATCGCTGCCGAGCCGGTTGCCGCTGTCCAGCGCGGTGATCGACGCGACCTGGTCGTCGGTCAGGGCGAAGCCGCTGAGATCGAAGTTGGCGCGGATCCGGTCCGGGTTCACCGACTTCGGGATGACCACGTGGCCGAGCTGGAGGTGCCATCGCAGGACGACCTGGGCAGGCGTGACGTGAAGCGCTTCAGCGATCGACACCAGCACCGGATCGTCGAGATCGCCGCCCTGACCGAGCGGCGAGTACGCCTCGACCGCGATGGATCGCTGTCGACACAGCGCGGTCAGCTCGCGCTGCTGGTACGTGGGGTGCAGCTCGATCTGGTTGATCGCCGGTACGACCTCGCCCTCCTTCGCCAGCCGGTCCAGGTGCTCGGTCAGGAAGTTGGAGACACCAATGGCTCGGACTCCTCCATCGATGTAGATACGTTCCAGAGCGCGCCAGCTGTCGACATAGAGATCTGCGGCCGGGTTCGGCCAGTGCACCAGGTACAGGTCGGCGTACTCGAGTCCGAGTCGCTGCAGTGTCTCGTCGTACGCCCGGAGCGCCGACTCGTATCCATGCTCGCCGTTGCGCAGCTTCGTGGTGACGAACAGTTCCTCGCGCGGCAGGCCGCTCGCGCGGACCGCGGCGCCGACGCCCGCTTCGTTGTTGTACGCCGCGGCCGTGTCGATGTGCCGGTACCCGATCTCGAGCGCGTGCTCGACGGCCTGCTGGGTGTCGCCCGGCGGCACCTGGAAGACGCCGAATCCGACCTGAGGAATCCGTACGCCGTTGTTGAGAGTGATCACGTCCATGGTCAGCCCTCTCGTTCCGGATCAGCTGCTCGGCTCGAGGATCAGCAACGATGCCGAAGGCAACGGCAGGGTGACGTCGAGCGTGACGTCGCCGGCCACCGTGAGCTCACGTGCGGGTTCGAGCTCCTCGAGACCTTGCCGGCTGTGGATCTCGGCCAGCTGCTCAGCAGTCGGATCCTGGGGCGAGCCGAGTCGTTGCCAGACGGTGAAGGAGTTGCTGTGCTCGGCGTCGATGCGCAGGTGCCGCAGCCGGTACGAGCCGGCCGGCAGATTGCGGACCGTCACGGTGACCGGCGTGCTGCCGGAACCGGTCTTCCACTGGTCGTCCGTGTGCCGCCAGACCAGCACCGCGACGCTGCCGTCCTCGGACCGGGAGGCGAGCGCGTCGACCTCTTCCCGCATGCTGCTGCCGTCGGTGTCGTCGAGTTCGCCGACCTGCCAGGCGGCATCCGAGGTCGTGCCGAGACGGTCGCGGCCGAGCAGCGAGAGCATCCGGTACGCGTTGAGGAAAGGTTTCTCGACGCCGCCCGCGGTGAGAAACGAGCGGGTGCCCTCGAAGTACCGCTCGGCCTCGAAATAGAAGCTCCACGAGGTGGCGGACTGCACCTGCACCCTCTCGGTCGCGTTCAGGTCGAGGATCTTCTTCATCAGCTTCGCCTGGAAGACCGGGTAGTACTCGGTGTTCTGGAAGGTGTAGTTGCGGTTGTCGTACCAGCCGAAGTGGGCCGGGACCGCCGCGTCGCACTCGTCGACGATCACCGGCAGTCGCGTGTATTCGTCGTACGAACCGATCAGCCGGTTGAACTCGCGCAGGTCGTACAGCATCTTCGTCGACGACGGGCTGAGCAGCTCGTCCGGCGCCTCGCCGAACGGTTTGTAGTCGCGGGTCGGGAAGCGGCAGCCCTTGGTGTGGTACGAGATGAAGTCGAGCGGCTCGTTGCGCTCCGAGGTGTAGTCGAGGAATCCCTTCAGGAAGTTCAGTCCGCCGCTGGTCACCGCGGGACCGCCGACCTTTGCCTCGGGCAACACACTGTGAACCGCTTCAACGGTCGCGGTGTAGAGCTCGTTGTACTGCTGCAGGGTGCCGCGCCAGTAGAAGATGTCCGGCTCGTTCCACAGCTCCCAGAGCCAGGTCTTCACCTCGTCCTCGCCGTACCGCTCGACGCAGTGCCGGACGGTGGCGCTGACCAGCCCGGCCCACTTGCCGTAGTCGCTCGGCGGGTATCCCCAGGCGCCTGCCTCGTAGCTGGTGTACGCCGTGGGACTCGGCACGACCGTCAGCTCGGCGGCCTCCGGCGGGAGCAGGTCCCGCGGGGTGAAGCCGAGCTCCACCAGGACGTGGTGGCCGGCGCCGACGATCGCGTCGTACGCCTGGTCGAGGAGTGTGAAGTCGTAGTACGGGTTGCCGTCGGCGTCCTCGTGGTAGACGTTGCCGGAGCTCCAGTGCGGGATGCCGAAGCCGCTGCCGGAGCAGTACATGTAGTGCGGGCGGACGAAGTACCCGCCGCCGGAGAAGTCGGCGAAGGTCTGCAGCAGCCGCTTGCCGGTCGGCGTGTAGGTCCAGTTGAACTCGTCGTAACCGAAGCTCTCCCAGACCCTCGCCAGTGGGGCCTGGACGTCCGCGGCGTCGACGTCGATGCGCGCCGCGGTGACGTGCGGCGCGTCCGGGACGTGCGCGGCGGCCGGCGGGAAGGGGCCGAGCGACGTGCGCCCGGTGTGAACGACAGGTTCGGTGGTCGTGTCAGTGGTCATCGTCGTCGTGACCTCTCTCTGCCCTGGGGATCGGGCTGCCTCACGGTCGGCCGACTGCGGCGTCGGCGCGGTGCCGCTCTGCCTGAGTGGAGGTTCCGAGTCTGCTCTTGTCTTTTATTTACTGTCAATGACTTACTGTTTACAATCTACAGAGAGAGCCGCATCCGAGTTATGGTCTGATCCGTCAAAGGTTGCTGTTGGAGAGGTGGTCGGCATGATGCCGGACGACGTCGTGTCCCTGCCGTCGCAGCGCGCGCTCGGGGATCTCGTCACCGACGTGCTCCGGGAGATGATCACCGGCGGCAAATTCCAGCCGGGCCAGCATTTGAAGGAGACCGAGCTCGCCGAAGCGCTCAAGGTCAGCCGCGGTCCGATCCGGCAGGCGCTCGCGCGGCTCGAGGAAGAGGGCCATGTCGAGCTGCGCCGGCATCGCGGGGCATTCGTCAGTACGTTGACCAGGACCGACGTCGACGAGGTGCACACGCTCCGCGGGGCGATCGAGCGGCTGGCGGCGGGCCGGGCGTGCACCCGGATGCAGGGTGCCGGGTTCGCCGAGATGGATGCGGTGCTCGAGCAGATGAAGAGCGTCGACACGCGGATCGCGCCCGAGGACGCCGTCCGGCTCGACCTGCAGTTCCACGACATCATCTACAAGTACTGCGACCACTCGCGGGTGCAGCGGGTATGGGAGTCGATCCGCGGCCAGGTGACGGTTTTCCTGCGGGCCCGGAACGCGAGTTTCCCGGATTTCCTGGAGGTCGGGTACAGCGAACACAAGGAGCTGCGCGACGCGCTCGCACTCGGCGATCCGCAGGCGGCGCAGGACGGCATCGAGAAACACATCTCCGGTGCCTACGAACGGTTGAAGCGCCTCAACCTGCCGGAGCGCTGACCGCCCGGATCGCACTCGGTCGGTCAGTTCCCTCGGGTGTTCGCGCCGTGGTCTTTCGGTTCACGTGGTCTCTTGGTTCACGTGGTCTCTTGGTTCACGTGGTCTCTTGGTTCACGTGGTCTCTTGGTTCACGTGGTCTTTGGCTCACGTGGTCTTTTGGCTCACGCGGTCGGGTGCTCGACGCGGTACTGCTCCTCGAGTTCCCCGAATGCGCCGGGTGCGGCTTCGGTGAGAGTGACGCGGTGACCGGTGGTTCGGCGTACCTCATCGGCGATCGCGGTCGCCTCCTGCGGGCTCGCGTAGATGCCGAGGACGAGGGCGTGGCCATCGGACAGCGTGAACCCCCACGGCACCTCGCACGGTCCGTCGTGGTCCGCCACCGGACACACCAGGCGCGCGATCGGCGTCTGCGCGGCAAGCGCTTCGTCGCTGCTGCCGAATCCCTCGATCTTGACCTCGTACGTCATCACACCGCCGAACCTATCGACGGTCTGACTCGGCCCACATCAGGTGGACGCCGGAGCTCGACCCTGGCGCCTTCTCCACCCAGGGTCGTACATCGACGCCGTCCGGCAGTCCTCCAGGCCGACGAGTTGCGGAACTGGTTGCGGAACTAGAGCATGTCTGACAAATGTCGGGTCCAGGCGATGACTGCGTTGAGGACGGCGGCGGCGCGGTAGACGACGGCGAGTTTGTCGTAGCGGG
>NZ_JBEZFT010000107.1:0-22544 GCF_040649595.1 Kribbella sp. NPDC048915
GCGCATGATGACCGTGTCGGCCACTCCGCCGACGTAGCCGGTCAGCAGGCCGATCGTCACGCCGCGCGAAGAGGCCGAGCCGGTCGAGAAGGCCCCGGCCAAGAAGGCGGCCGCGAAGAAGTCCGCGGACGCCGGCACGGCGAAGAAGGCCCCGGCGAAGAAGGCCGCCAAGAAGGCTGCCGACAAGCCGGCCGCTGCCGACACCGGAGCCGCCGAGAAGCCGGCCAAGAAGGCGACCGCGAAGAAGGCCGCCAAGAAGGCCACCGCTGAGAAGAAGGAGTCCTGACGTGGGACAGAAGGTAAACCCGCACGGGTTCCGTCTCGGCATCAGCACCGACCACAAGAGCCGTTGGTACGCCGACAAGCTGTACAAGGACTACGTGGGCGAGGACGTCAAGATCCGCCGCCTGCTGAGCAAGGGCATGGAGCGCGCCGGCATCTCCCGCGTGGAGATCGAGCGCACCCGTGACCGGGTCCGGGTCGACATCCACACCGCTCGTCCGGGCATCGTCATCGGTCGCCGTGGCGCCGAGGCGGACCGGATCCGGGGCAGCCTGGAGCAGCTCACCGGCAAGCAGGTGCAGCTGAACATCCTCGAGGTGAAGAACTCCGAGGTGGACGCCCAGCTGGTCGCGCAGGGCGTGGCCGAGCAGCTGTCCGGTCGCGTCGCGTTCCGCCGCGCGATGCGCAAGGCGATGCAGACCACCATGCGTGGCGGCGCCCTGGGCATCCGGATCCAGTGCTCCGGCCGGCTCGGTGGCGCGGAAATGTCGCGGTCGGAGTTCTACCGCGAGGGCCGCGTCCCGCTGCACACGCTGCGCGCGGACATCGACTACGGCTTCTACGAGGCCCGCACGACCTTCGGCCGGATCGGCGTAAAGGTCTGGATCTACAAGGGTGACGTGTCCGGCTCCCGCGCCGAGCGCGAGGCGCAGGCCGCGGCTCGGGCCGCCACCCAGCAGCGCCGTCCGGCTCGCCGGGACGACCGTGGTGGCCGTGGTGGCGACCGTGGTGACCGCGGCGGTCGCCGGGACAACCGGCGGGACAACAACTCCGCGGCGCAGCAGCCGGCCGAGGCGAGCGCCTCGGCGGCCGACAAGCCTGCCGAGACGACCGGAACGGAGAGCTGACCGATGCTCATCCCCCGCAAGGTCAAGCACCGCAAGCAGCACCACCCGAAGCGCTCCGGCGCTGCCAAGGGCGGTACCACGCTGGCCTTCGGTGACTTCGGCATCCAGGCGCTGGAGAGCCACTACGTCACCAACCGGCAGATCGAGTCCGCGCGTATTGCGATGACCCGGCACATCAAGCGTGGCGGCAAGGTGTGGATCAACATCTACCCGGACCGCCCGCTGACCAAGAAGCCGGCCGAGACCCGGATGGGTTCCGGTAAGGGTTCGCCGGAGTGGTGGATCGCGAACGTGAAGGCCGGTCGCGTGATGTTCGAGCTCTCCGGTGTCCCGGAAGAGGTCGCCCGTGAGGCGATGCGCCGCGCGATCCACAAGTTGCCGATGAAGTGCCGCTTCATCACCCGAGAGGCAGGTGAGAACTGATGGCTAGCCTGACCGCCGCCGAGCTGCGGAACCTGGGCCGGGACGAGCTGCTGACGAAGCTCGCAGAAGCCAAGGAGGAGCTGTTCAACCTCCGGTTCCAGGCTGCCACGGGCCAGCTGGAGTCCCACGGCCGGCTGCGCGCCGTCCGTAAGGACATCGCCCGCATCTACACGGTGCTGTCCGAGCGTGCGCTCGGCATCACCGAGGACGTCGACGCCCCGGCCGCGGCCGAGGCCCCGGCGGGCGCGGATGACAGCGAGAAGGCCGAGGCGAACGCATGACCGAGAACACGAAGGACGAGACCGTGAGCACGACCACGCAGACGCGCGGCCGCCGGAAGACCCGTGAGGGCCTGGTGCTGAGCGACAAGATGGACAAGACCGTCGTGGTCGAGGTCGAGGACCGGGTGAAGCACCACCTGTACGGCAAGGTCATCCGGCGCACCAGCAAGCTGAAGGCCCACGACGAGCAGAACGCCGCCGGTATCGGCGACCGCGTGCTGCTGATGGAGACCCGGCCGCTGTCCGCGACCAAGCGCTGGCGCGTCGTCGAGATCCTCGAGAAGGCCAAGTAGTTGTTCCCGGTCCTGACGGCCCGGCAACCAATCGAAATCATTCGTTCCGCAAGGCTCGGCGCAGCTGAGAACCAGCGAGACAACCAGGAGATCAACAGATGATCCAGCAGGAGTCGCGACTGAAGGTCGCCGACAACACGGGCGCGAAGGAGATCCTTTGCATCCGCGTTCTCGGTGGCTCCGGTCGGCGCTACGCCGGTGTCGGGGACACGATCGTCGCCACCGTCAAGGACGCGATCCCCGGCGGTGGTGTGAAGAAGGGTGACGTCGTCAAGGCGGTCATCGTGCGGACCGTGAAGGAGCGCCGGCGTCCGGACGGCTCCTACATCCGCTTCGACGAGAACGCCGCGGTGATCCTGAAGGCCGACGGCGAGCCGCGCGGCACCCGTATCTTCGGGCCGGTCGGCCGGGAGCTGCGGGAGAAGCGTTTCATGAAGATCATCTCGCTCGCGCCGGAGGTGCTCTGAGATGGCCCAGAAGAAACTGCACGTGAAGAAGGGGGATCACGTCCGCGTGATCTCCGGTAAGTCCAAGGGCCTCGAGGGCAAGATCATCCAGGTCTTCCCGAACGACGAGAAGGTCATCGTCGAGGGCGTCAACCGGGTGAAGAAGCACACCAAGGTGCAGCAGGCCCAGCGCGGCGGCACCTCCGGCGGCATCGTCACCCAGGAAGCCCCGATCCACGTCTCGAACGTGGCGCTTCTGGTCGAGGTCGAGAAGGACGGCAAGAAGCAGAAGGTGACCACCCGCGTGGGGTACAACCGCGTCGAGGTGCAGAAGCGCCGTCCCGACGGTTCGACGTACACCGGTTACCGGAGCGTCCGGATCGCGCGGAAGACCGGCGAGGAGATCTGATGACCACCGCAGTATCGGAAACCAAGGTCCAGCCGCGGCTGAAGACGAAGTACCGCGAGGAGATCGTCGGCAAGCTGCAGGAGCAGTTCCAGTACGCCAACGTGATGCAGGTGCCCGGGCTCACCAAGATCGTGGTGAACATGGGTGTCGGCGAGGCGGCCCGCGACTCCAAGCTGATCGAGGGCGCGGTGAAGGACCTCGCCGCGATCACCGGTCAGAAGCCGCAGGTCACCAAGGCCCGCAAGTCGATCGCGCAGTTCAAGCTGCGTGAGGGGATGCCGATCGGCGCCCACGTGACGCTGCGCGGTGACCGGATGTGGGAGTTCCTGGACCGGCTGCTGGCGCTCGCGCTGCCCCGGATCCGCGACTTCCGTGGACTGTCGGACAAGCAGTTCGACGGCACCGGGAACTACACCTTCGGTCTGACCGAGCAGGTGATGTTCCACGAGATCAACCAGGACCGGATCGATCGGGTCCGGGGTATGGACATCACCGTGGTGACCACCGCGAAGAACGACGACGAGGGGCGGGCCCTGTTGCGGGCGCTCGGCTTCCCGTTCAAGGAGAACTGACGTGGCGAAGACAGCACTCAAGGTCAAGCAGGCCCGGAAGCCGAAGTTCGCGGTGCGCGCCTACACGCGCTGCCAGCGCTGCGGCCGGCCGAAGGCGGTCTTCCGCAAGTTCGGCCTCTGCCGGATCTGCCTGCGGGAGATGGCGCACCGGGGCGAGCTGCCCGGCGTGACCAAGTCCAGCTGGTGACCGTCTCCACCCCCGAACGTCTCCCTATTCACCACCATCTAGTCACCGTAGGTCGCCGAACGGCGAAACCACGGCGGGAAAGAGGCCCCAGGCCATGACGATGACCGACCCGATCGCAGACATGCTCACGCGTCTGCGGAACGCCAACCAGGCGTACCACGAGTCGACCTCGATGCCGTACAGCAAGATCAAGCAGGGCATCGCCGACATCCTCCAGCAGGAGGGCTACATCGCCTCCTACAAGGTCGAGGAGCCCAAGGAGGGCGCCGTCGGCAAGACCCTGATCGTCGACCTGAAGTTCGGGCCGAGCCGGGAGCGCTCCATCGCGGGCGTTCGCCGGATCAGCAAGCCGGGACTGCGGGTCTACGCGAAGTCGACCAACCTGCCCAAGGTCCTCGGCGGACTGGGCGTCGCGATCATCTCGACGTCCCAGGGATTGCTGACCGACAAGCAGGCCAAGAACAAGGGCGTCGGCGGGGAAGTCCTCGCCTACGTCTGGTGACGAAGAACCGGAAGGAGGACCACTGAATGTCTCGCATCGGCAAGCTCCCGGTCACGGTCCCGTCCGGCGTCGACGTCACGATCGACGGCCAGACGGTCACCGTGAAGGGTCCGAAGGGTCAGCTCTCGCACGTCGTGGCTGAGCCCATCACGGTCGACCGGAGCGAGGACGGCTCGATCGCCGTCCAGCGTCCGGACGACCAGCGCAAGAGCAAGGAACTGCACGGCCTGTCCCGCACCCTGATCGCCAATCTGGTCACCGGTGTCACGGAGGGCTACGAGAAGAAGCTCGAGATCGTCGGCGTCGGTTACCGCGTCGTCTCCAAGGGCCCGGCCCAACTGGAGTTCTCGCTCGGGTACAGCCACACGATCACGGTGGACGCCCCGGAGGGGATCACCTTCAACGTGGAGACCCCGACCCGGTTCTCGGTGGTCGGCATCGACAAGCAGTCCGTCGGTGAGGTCGCCGCGAACATCCGCAAGCTGCGTAAGCCCGAGCCGTACAAGGGCAAGGGCGTGCGGTACGCCGGCGAGCAGGTGCGCCGCAAGGTCGGAAAGGCTGGTAAGTAACCCATGGCGATCGGACTGCGTCCGCACAAGCACTCCGCCAAGAAGACGGCCTCCCGGCTGCGTCGGCAGATCCGGGTCCGGAAGAAGATCAACGGCACGGCCGACCGGCCGCGGCTGGTGGTCACCAAGTCGTCGAAGCACCTGTTCGTGCAGGTCATCGACGACGTGGCCGGCAAGACGCTGGTCTCCGCCTCCACCATGGAGGCCGACCTGCGCTCCGCGGAGTCGAACAAGACCGACAAGGCCAAGACCGTCGGCGGCCTGATCGCCGACCGGGCCAAGGCCGCCGGCATCGACTCGGTCGTCTTCGACCGGGCCGGGAACAAGTACCACGGCCGTATCGCGGCCCTGGCCGACGCCGCCCGCGAGGGCGGGCTCGGCTTCTGACAGGCGATCAAGGGAAGAAGGTAGTTCCGTGCGCGAGCGCATGCGAGCAAACAAGAAAGCACAGCAGCGTCCCGCGAACGGAAATCACGAGCGAAGCGAGGGATTGAAGTGAGCGGAGGCCAGCAGCGTCGCGGAGGCGGCGCCGGTGGTGAGCGCCGTGGTCGCGACGGGGGTCGCGGTCAGCAGGCGGACAAGACCGCCTACATCGAGCGCGTGGTAGCCATCAACCGGGTCGCCAAGGTCGTGAAGGGTGGTCGTCGCTTCAGCTTCACCGCCCTCGTGGTCGTCGGCGACGGTGAAGGCACCGTCGGTGTGGGTTACGGCAAGGCCAAGGAGGTGCCCGCGGCGATCGCCAAGGGCGTCGAGGAGGCCAAGAAGGCATTCTTCAAGGTGCCGAGGATTCAGGGCACCATCCCGCACCCGGTGCAGGGCGAGAAGGCTGCCGGCGTGGTGCTGCTGCGTCCGGCCGCGCCCGGTACCGGTGTGATCGCGGGTGGCTCGGCGCGCGCCGTACTGGAGTGCGCCGGGATCCACGACGTACTCAGCAAGTCGCTGGGCTCGACGAACTCGATCAACGTGGTGCACGCCACGGTCGAGGCGCTGCGCAGCCTGGAGACCCCGGAGGCCGTGGCCGCGCGCCGTGGTCTGCCGGTCGAGGACGTCGCTCCGGCGGCCCTGCTGAAGGCGCGGGCGGAGGTGGCTTCCTGATGGCACGCCTGAAGGTGACCCAGATCCGTTCGGGCATCGGTGGCAAGCAGAACCAGCGCGACACGCTGCGCACCCTGGGCGTCAAGCGGATCGGCGACACCGCCGTCCACGAGGACAAGCCCGAGGTCCGCGGCATGGTCCGTGCGGTTCGCCACCTCATCACCGTCGAGGAGGTCGACTGACATGGCGCTGAAGGTTCATCACCTGCGTCCGGCGCCCGGTGCCAAGACCGCCAAGACCCGCGTGGGTCGTGGTGAGGGCAGCAAGGGCAAGACCGCCGGCCGCGGTACCAAGGGCAGCAAGGCGCGCAACAACATCCCCGAGTACTTCGAGGGTGGCCAGATGCCGCTGCACATGCGGCTGCCGAAGCTGAAGGGCTTCAAGAGCAGGAACCGAGTGGAGTTCCAGGTCGTTAACCTGGACAAGCTCGGACAACTGTTTCCTGACGGTGGCGAGGTCGGCGTGGCCGACCTGGTCGCCAAGGGCGCGGTCCGCCGCGGTCAGCCGGTCAAGGTACTGGGTGACGGCGAACTGACCGTGGCACTGCAGGTCTCGGCGCACAAGTTCTCGAAGTCCGCCACGGAGAAGATCCAGGCGGCCGGGGGAACCACGACCGAGGTGTGACACGCGATCAGGGCTCGTAACGACCGGTGCTTGATATCCTGCGCCGGTCGGACGAGCCCTGGTTCGTCTCTTGCCCAGCGGCTTAGCTAGGCCCCTGCCGTGCCCGCGGCAAGGGAAACATGTGGGAGGACAGGGTGTTAGGCGCCTTTGCCAACGCGTTCAAGACTCCGGACCTGCGCCGGAAGATCTTGTTCGTGCTCTTCATCATCGTGATCTTCCGGATCGGCTCGGTCGTTCCGGCACCCGGTGTGAACGTGCAGTCGCTGCACACGTGTATCAAGATCTCGCAGGGCGGCCAGAACGCCAACCTGTACAACTTGATCAACCTGTTCTCCGGTGGCGCACTGCTGCAGCTCGCGATCTTCGCGCTCGGCATCATGCCGTACATCACCGCCAGCATCATTCTGCAGCTGCTCACCGTGGTGATCCCGCGGCTGGAGTCGCTGAAGAAGGAAGGCCAGGCGGGACAGGCCAAGATCACCCAGTACACCCGGTTCCTGACCGTCGGTCTGGCGATCCTGCAGTCCACCGCCTTCGTGGCGCTGGCGCGGACGCCGGGGCGGCTGTTCCAGGGCTGCAACGAGCCGCTGCTGTACAAGGACGACTGGTTCACCGTCACCGTGATGGTGCTGACCATGACCGCCGGTACCGGCGTGATCATGTGGCTCGGTGAGCTGATCACCGACCGTGGCGTCGGTAACGGTATGTCGATCCTGATCTTCACCCAGATCGTCGCGACCTTCCCGACCCAGCTGTGGAGCATCCGCAAGCAGAAGGGCATCACCACCTTCGTCGTGGTGCTCGCGATCGGCCTGGTGATCATGGCCGCGGTCATCTTCATCGAGCAGGCCCAGCGCCGGATCCCGGTGCAGTACGCGAAGCGGATGGTCGGCCGGAAGATGTTCGGCGGCACCTCGACGTACATTCCGCTGAAGGTGAACCAGGCCGGCGTCATCCCGGTCATCTTCGCCTCCAGCCTGCTGTATCTCCCGGTCCTGATCAGTCAGTTCCAGCAAGGCAAGGGCTGGTCCAACTGGATCCAGGGCAACTTGGTCAAGGGCGACCACCCGATCTACATGGCGACGTACGTCGCTTTGATCATCTTCTTCACGTACTTCTACGTCTCGATCACCTTCAATCCGAAGGAGGTCGCCGACAACATGAAGAAGTACGGCGGCTTCATCCCGGGCATCCGGGCGGGGCGGCCGACCGAGGAGTACCTGAAGTACGTGTTGGACCGCATCACGCTGCCCGGCGCTCTCTACCTTGCGGTGATCTCGATGATTCCGCTGGTCGCTCTCGTCCTGCTCAACGCGAGCCAGAACTTCCCGTTCGGCGGTACGTCAATCCTGATCATGGTCGGCGTCGGACTCGACACGGTGAAGCAGATCGAGAGTCAGCTGCAGCAGCGCAACTACGAAGGGTTCCTGCGCTGATGAGAATGTTGCTGATGGGTCCGCCCGGGGCGGGCAAAGGCACGCAGGCAAAGGTGCTTGCGGAACGCCTGAAGATCCCGGCCGTGTCCACCGGCGACATCTTCCGTGCGAACGTGAAGGCCGAGACGCCGCTGGGTCTCGAGGCCAAGCGCTACATGGACGCCGGCGACTACGTCCCGGACGAGGTCACCAACGCGATGGTCCGCGACCGGCTCTCCGAGGCCGACGCCGGCGACGGCTTCGTGCTCGACGGGTACCCGCGGACGCTGGCCCAGGTCGGCACGCTGGACGACATCCTCGCCGAGCACGGGCACAAGCTGGACGCGGTGGTGGCGCTGGTCGCCGACACCGACGTGCTGGTCGAGCGGATGCTGAAGCGGGCCCGGACCGAGGGCCGGACCGACGACTCCGAAGAGGTCATCCGGCACCGGCAGGACGTGTATGCCGCGGAGACCAAGCCGCTGCTGCGGGTGTACGAGCAGCGCGGTCTGCTGGTCGAGGTGGACGGGGTCGGCGAGATCGACGAGGTCAGCGAGCGGGTGCTCGCGGCGCTCAAGACCGTCACCGAGTAAGCGTGATGTTCAGGGACCGCGGGATCGAGATCAAGACCCGCGAGCAGATTCTCTCGATGCGGAAGGCCGGCCTGGTGGTCGGCCGGACGCTCGAGTTGCTCCGTGGCCACGTCCGGGCCGGGATCACCACCGGTGAGCTGGACGCGATCGCCGAGGACAACATTCGCTCGTCCGGCGCGACCCCGTCGTTCAAGGGGTACCACGGGTTCACCGGCTCGATCTGTGCGTCGGTGAACGACGAGATCGTGCACGGCATCCCCGGCGACCGGGTGCTCGCCGACGGCGACCTGATCTCGATCGACTGCGGTGCGATCGTCGACGGCTGGCACGGCGACGCCGCGATCACGGTCGCGGTCGGCGAGGTGGATCCGGCGCTGCTCGAGCTGGCCGGGATCTGCGCGGAGTCGATGTGGCACGGGTTGGCGGCCGCGCGGCTCGGCGGGCGGCTGTCCGACATCTCGGCCGCGATCGAGTCGCACGTGCGCGCGAACTCGTCGTACGGCATCGTCGAGGACTTCGTCGGGCACGGGATCGGGTCGGCGATGCACCAGCCGCCGAACGTCCCGAACTTCGGCCGCCCGGGCCGTGGACCGAAGCTGGTCGAGGGGATGGCGCTGGCTGTCGAGCCGATGCTGACCCTCGGCAAGCAGGACAACCACACGCTCGAGGACGACTGGACCGTCGTCACCGACGACGGCAGCGCGGCCGCGCACACAGAGCACACGTTCACTCTCACTCCGCAAGGACCGTGGGTGCTGACCGCGCTGGACGGTGGCGAGTCGAAGCTGGCCGAGCTGGGTATCCGCTGCGGCGCGCTGGCCGACTGACCGAGCCCGTTCCGGCTGATCGACGGAGACTCCGGGTCCACCCGTCGGGGGACGCGGAGCGGACCGGCGCTGAGGCACACTTGAACCATGCCTCAGTACCAGCCGCACCAGCGATTCACCGAAACCGACCGGGACAAGATCGCCGGCCGGCTGCGGGACGCGTTCGCGGACGGCCGGCTGGATCAGCCCGAGTTCAACCACCGGCTCGATCAGCTCTACAGCGTGCAGACGTACGGCGAGCTCGAGCCGCTCGTGCGTGACCTGCCGCCGGTGCGGACGTACCAGACCCCCGAGGTGGTCAAGGACACCAAGCCCACGCCGGAGCCGGGCACCTTTCCGGAGCGGAAGAAGGAGAACCAGCCACAGCATCGCGGTGGCGCGATCGGCGGGTTCACCGGTGTCGTCCTGATCAATGTGGTGATCTGGTTCGTCGTCGGGCTGGCGAGCGGCGGGCACTGGCCGCACTTCTGGCCGGTCTGGCTGCTGATTCCGTGGGCGATCATCGCTCTCGGCGGCCTCGGCAGGCGCCGTTGACAGCGGCCCCGGTGAGCCGTCGTGTCGCCGGGCCGCGGTTGCGGCCGGATCTGGCGTGGCAGGTGCATCAGGGGGCCGCGATCGTGTACGTGGTCTGGTTCGCGGTCGCCGTACCGCTGGCGATCGCCGGGCTGCTGCTCGAGCCCCGCTGGGTGGGCTGGCTGGTGATGGTCTGGTTCGTGGTGCTGATCGCGTTCACGCTGGTCCTGCGGTTCCGGGACGGACGCCGGCGCCGCGAGTGGGTGCAGACCGCCGGCCAGCTGGGCTGGCGGATCAGCGCGTCCGGCGACGAGTTGCGGGATCGTTGGCCGTTCCCACCGTTCGATGCCGACCCGGGCGCCGAGGTCGTGGACGTGACGACCGGCCGGCACCGCGGGCGGGAGTTCTGGACCGGGCAGTTCCTGCACCGGGTCCGGCGCCGCGAGCTGGGCTTCGACTTCCTTGATCTGCAGGTGGATCGGCCGCTGCCGCCGCTCCAGGTGCTGCCCGCGGCGCTGGCTCCGGTGGCGGCGGCGAGTCTGCTCCCGTTGCCGTTGAACATCGAGGGACTCCCGGAGTACCGCCTGTTCAACGGGCGCGAGGACCATGCGGAGGCGGTGCTGCATCCGCGGGCGGTCGAGGCGCTGGCCGACGTACCGCCGTTCGGCTTCAGCTGCGAGGGCAAGCGCTTCGTCGCGATCCTCCCGGCGTACCGCGACGCCACCACCGCCCTCGCCCAGCTCGACGCGGCTTGCGACCTACTGGACCTGATGCCCGAACAGATCTGGCGCGCCGGCGAACAGTGGGCCGCTACCCAGCACGAGTCCTGAGCAGCGGGACGAGTGCGGCCAGGTCCTCGTCGCCGTGGCCGCCGTCGACCGCTCGGCGCAGGACCTTGTCGATCGGAGCGAGCATGCCGGGGTCGACGCCCTGCTCGACGGCCAGGTCGACGAGCTCGTGGAACCCGTTCGCCTGCATGGCGAGGTTCGAACCCGCGGGGCCGTCCGGGCCGTGCTCGAGGTCCTTCGCCATGGCCGGGAGTTGCCCGAGCATCGCGGTCAGCCAGGGCACCAGGTAGGTGTCGGTGAACGCGGTCGGTGAGATGTCCTCGCCGGCGATCAGCGCGAGCGCGTGGGCGGCGCCACCGAGCATCGGGTACATCGCGCTGAGCAGGGTGAGGTCGTGCAGCGAGGCCAGGCCGGGATCCTTGCCGACGTACGCCGGTCGTGCCGCGGCCTCGAGGTCGTGCCGGTACTGCTCGAAGGCGGCTGTGGATCCGCTGTAGAGGATGAACGCGTCGGGCCCGCCGATCAGCACCGGGACCGCCATGATGCCGCCGTCCAGGAACTCGATGCCGTGCCCGGCGGCCCAGTCCGCGAGCGCCCGGGCTGGGAAGGCAGGCTGCTGGTGAGGTTGGCGAGGGTGCGACGGGTCAGCTCGGCGGCGATCGGCTCGAGGGTGGCGCGGACGGTCTCGTCGTCGAGCAGGCAGACGACGACGAGCGGGCTCGCGGCGACGGCTTCGAGGGCAGTGGTGGCGCGGGTGGCGCCGCGGGTGTCGAGTTCGGGGGAGCGACCGGGGGTGCGGTTCCAGACGGTGGTCGGGTGGCCGGCGGTCAGGAAGGCGCGGGCGAGGGCGGTTCCCATCGCGCCGAGTCCCAGGACGGTGATCGGTGTCTTCATGCGGGCAACCCTGGACGCTGCGCTTTAGGATGGACAAGTACCGACTAATTTGTCAGGTACTGACGGAAAGGTAAGTATGCGCCCGTACTCGTGTGGTCTGGACGCCGCGGCGGATGTCATCGGCGGGAAGTGGAAGCCGCGGATCCTGTGGGCGCTGCACGACGGCCCGCTGCGGTTCGGCGAGCTGCGCCGGCAGGTCGACGGGGTGACCGAGAAAATGCTGATCCAGCAACTGCGCGAGCTGGAGTCCCGGGAGGTCGTGCATCGAGAGGTCTTCCATCAGGTGCCGCCCAAGGTGGAGTACTCACTCACCGCGCTCGGGCAGTCACTGATTGCGGCCTTGATCCCCTTGGACAATTGGGGGAGTGCGCACCTGGCGGAGCTGGAGAGTACTCGCTGAGGGGCCGATTGGGCTCAATGCCGCGCGTGGCGTACACTTTTTCCTTGGCTCTTTGTAGCCATAGCCAGTCACGTCTACAGAAGTGCGAGGACATGCCCAAAAAAGAGGGAGTCATCGAACTCGAGGGCACCATCGTCGAGGCCCTGCCGAACGCGATGTTCCGTGTTGAGCTGTCCAATGGGCACAAGGTGCTCGCGCACATCAGCGGCAAGATGAGGCAGCACTACATCCGGATCCTCCCCGAGGACCGGGTCGTCGTGGAGCTGTCGCCGTACGACCTCACGAGGGGTCGCATCGTCTATCGGTACAAGTAACACCCCACCACCACCTGTCGAAGAAAGTAGCTCGATGAAGGTCAATCCGAGCGTCAAGAAGATCTGCGACAAGTGCAAGGTGATCCGCCGGCACGGCCGGGTCATGGTGATCTGCGAGAACCCGCGGCACAAGCAGCGGCAGGGCTGACCAGTCTCTCGCAGCACAGCACTTTCGCACCACAGCGCGCATGCTCGTCCGGGATCCGTCCCGGACGTCGCCCCCGGAACAGAGGCCGGGGCCCTGCCGGTGAAACCAACTCTCACCGAGGCGGGCAGGGACGCAGCGCGCCACCACACCTCTGCCGACGAAAGGAACACCGCCACATGGCACGCCTCGTAGGAGTCGACCTGCCGCGCGACAAGCGCATCGAGGTCGCCCTCACGTACATCTTCGGTGTGGGCCGCACGCGCGCCCAGGAAACGCTGAAGAACACCGGGGTCTCCCCGGACAAGCGCGTCCACGAGCTGGGCGACGACGAGCTGGTCAAGCTCCGGGACTGGATCGAAGGCAACTACAAGATCGAAGGTGACCTCCGTCGCGAGGTGACCGCGGACATCCGCCGCAAGATCGAGATCGGGTCGTACCAGGGTCGCCGGCACCGCAGCGGGCTTCCGGTGCGCGGTCAGCGCACGCGGACCAACGCCCGTAGCCGCAAGGGCCGCCGCAAGGCGATCGCCGGCAAGAAGAAGAAGTGACCCGGATGACTCTCGACCACCCCAGGAGCAACTGACCTATGCCTCCCAAGAGCCGCACCGCGGCCGGCGCGAAGAAGGTGCGCCGCAAGGAGAAGAAGAACGTGGCCGCCGGCCACGCGCACATCAAGAGCACGTTCAACAACACGATCGTGACGATCACCGACCCGACCGGCGCGGTCATCTCGTGGGCGTCCGCGGGCACCGTCGGTTTCAAGGGTTCGCGCAAGTCGACCCCGTTCGCCGCGCAGATGGCCGCCGAGGCTGCCGGGCGCCGGGCGATGGAGCACGGCATGCGCAAGATCGACGTCTTCGTCAAGGGTCCCGGCTCCGGCCGTGAGACCGCGATCCGTTCGCTGGGTGCGGTCGGCCTCGAGGTCGGCACCATCCAGGACGTCACCCCTGTCGCCCACAACGGCTGCCGCCCGCCGAAGCGGCGCCGGGTCTGACCTAGAGAGGAGCGAGCACAACCATGGCCCGTTACACCGGACCTATGACCAAGAAGTCGCGCCGTCTCGGGGTCGACCTCGTCGGTGGCGACAAGGCGTTCGAGCGTCGTCCGTACCCGCCGGGTATGCACGGCCGCGGCCGCCCGAAGGAGAGCGAGTACCTGCTCCAGCTGCGCGAGAAGCAGAAGGCGCGTTACTCCTACGGCGTTCTCGAGAAGCAGTTCCGCCGGTACTACGAGGAGGCTTCGCGGCGCTCCGGCAAGACCGGTGACAACCTGCTGCAGATCCTGGAGTCCCGGCTGGACAACGTGGTGTACCGCGCCGGCCTGGCCCGGACCCGCCGGCAGGCCCGTCAGCTCGTCGTGCACGGTCACTTCACCGTGAACGGCGTCAAGGTGAACATCCCGTCGTACCGCGTCTCGGCCCACGACATCATCGATGTCAAGCCGAAGTCGGTGGAGACGACGCCGTTCATCATCGCCCGGGAGACGCACTCCGAGCGCGTCGTCCCGGCTTGGCTCGAGGTGATGCCGGAGCGTCTGCGGATCCTCGTCCACCAGCTGCCCACCCGGCAGCAGATCGACACCCAGGTCGCCGAGCACCTGATCGTCGAGCTCTACTCGAAGAACTGACCCGGTTCCGGCCGGCGGCCTGGCCGCCGGCCGGAACGGTGCGTTCTTCGGCCATCGCGACCTCAAATAGTGGTCGTCGCGACACAGAAGGAACAAGAAGTTGCTTATCGCACAGCGCCCCACCCTGACCGAAGAGGTCGTCGACGAGTACCGCTCGCGGTTCGTGATCGAGCCGCTGGAGCCGGGCTTCGGTTACACCCTCGGGAACTCGCTCCGCCGGACCCTGCTGTCCTCCATCCCGGGGGCCGCGGTCACCAGCATCAAGATCGACGGCGTCCTGCACGAGTTCTCCACCGTGGCCGGGGTGAAGGAAGACGCCACCCAGCTGATCCTGAACCTCAAGGACCTGGTCGTCTCCTCCGAGCACGACGAGCCGGTCACCATGTACCTGCGCAAGCAGGGCCCCGGTGACGTCACCGCCGCCGACATCGCGCCGCCGGCCGGTGTCGAGGTGCACAACCCGGACCTGAAGATCGCCACCCTGAACGAGAAGGGCCGGCTCGAGATGGAGCTGGTCGTCGAGCGGGGCCGCGGCTACGTGTCCGCCGTCCAGAACAAGTCCGCCGACGCGGAGATCGGCCGGATGCCGGTCGACTCGATCTACTCGCCGGTGCTCAAGGTCACCTACAAGGTCGAGGCCACCCGTGTCGAGCAGCGCACCGACTTCGACCGGCTCGTGGTCGACGTCGAGACCAAGCCGTCGATGCTGCCCCGCGACGCCGTCGCGTCGGCCGGTAAGACCCTGGTCGAACTGTTCGGCCTGGCCCGCGAGCTGAACGTCGAGGCCGAGGGCATCGACATCGGCCCGTCGCCGGTCGACGAGCAGATGGCCGCCGACCTGGCGCTGCCGGTCGAGGACCTGCAGCTGACCGTCCGGTCGTACAACTGCCTCAAGCGCGAGGGCATCCACACCGTGGGTGAGCTGATCTCGCGCAGCGAGCAGGACCTGCTGGACATCCGGAACTTCGGCTCCAAGTCGATCGACGAGGTCAAGCTGAAGCTGGCCGAGATGGGCCTGTCGCTGAAGGACTCCCCGCCCGGGTTCGACCTGCGCGCGGCGTCCGGTGCCTACGGCAACGAGGCGGACGACGAGGACGAGAGCTTCGCCGAGACCGAGCAGTACTGAGCTGACCAAAGGCCCGTCGGGCCGTTTTCCCACGGCTCGACGAGCCTGAGATTCCTGGAGTAATGAGATGCCTACCCCCACGAAGGGTGCCCGGCTGGGCGGCAGCCCGGCGCACGAGAAGCTGATTCTCAGCAACCTCGCGACGTCGCTGTTCGAGCACGGCGCCATCACCACCACCGCGGCCAAGGCCAAGCGCCTGCAGCCGCTGGCGGAGCAGATGATCACCAAGGCCAAGCGTGGTGACCTGAACTCGCGCCGCCAGGTGATGAAGCGGATCAAGGACAAGAGCGTCGTGCACGTGCTCTTCACCGAGATCGGCGAGCGGTACGCCGACCGTCCGGGCGGCTACACCCGGATCACCAAGCTCGGTCCGCGCAAGGGTGACAACGCCCCGATGGTGAAGATCGAGCTGGTCGAGGCGCTGGCGGACTCGCCGAAGGCGAAGAAGACCGCGAAGAAGGCCCCGGCCAAGAAGGCGGCCGCCCCGAAGGCCGACGAGAAGGCCGACGAGCAGGTCGAGGACAAGGTCGAGGACGCGAAGGTCCAGGACGTTGTGGTCGGCAAGTTCGAGAACTCCGCCGCCCCGCTCGAGGACGGCTCCGCGCCCGAGGGTTACACCGTCAAGGGCAACGAGAACTCGATGAAGTACCACACGACCGAGTCGCCGTGGTACGAGCAGACCGTCGCCGAGGTCTGGTTCAAGACCGCCGAGGACGCCGAGGCCGCGGGCTTCACCAAGGCCGGCGAGTCCGAGGACGACGACAAGTAAGCACATCGGCAGGGCCCCCTCACCGCACGGTGAGGGGGCCCTGTTGCGTTAGATTGCCGTGTGCGTTGGCGGATCGACCTGAGGTACGACGGAGCGGGCTTCCACGGCTGGGCCCGCCAGTCCGGGCTTCGTACCGTGCAGGGGGAGCTCGAGGAGGCGCTGCGCGTCGTACTGCGGCTGCCGTCGCCGGTGCCCGTGACGTGTGCCGGACGGACCGATACCGGCGTCCATGCCCGCGGGCAGGTCACGCATGTGGACGTGGCAGGCGCTGTAGACCCGCTAAGGCTGCTCAGAGGGCTGAACGGCGTCCTCCCCGAGGATGTAGCCGTCACGGCCGTCACAGCGGCTCCTGAGGGCTTTGACGCCAGGTTCTCCGCGCTGGCCCGCCGGTACGTGTACCGGCTGTGCGACGACCCGGCCGGCTGGGACCCGCTGACCCGCGGACATGTGCTCAGGGTCGGTCGGCCACTGCATGTGGACCGGATGAACTCGGCCGCGGCCAGTCTGCTCGGGGAGCACGACTTCGCCGCGTTCTGCAAGAAGCGCGAGGGCGCCAGTACGGTGCGCGCGCTGCTGGAGTTCTCCTGGCGCCGGACGGGCGTGGGTCAGTTGGAGGGCACTGTGATTGCCGATGCCTTCTGTCACTCGATGGTGCGCGCGCTGGTCGGGTCGATGATTCCGGTGGGTGACGGACGCCGGGGCGTCGACTGGCCTGCCGCCGTACTCGCCGGGAAGGTGCGGGACTCCGCGGTGTCAGTACTACCCGCGCACGGGCTGACACTGGAGGAAGTGCGCTATCCACCGGACAGCGAGCTCGCCGCGCGGGCGTTGCAGGCCCGTCAGGTGAGGGGAGAGGTACACCAGCGTGGCTGACCACTACTTCTCGGCGGAGCCCGGCTCTGCCGACGTACGGCGTACCGTCGACGCCCGCATCTGGGGACGCGAGTACACGTTCACCACGGCGACCGGGGTGTTCTCGCGGGACCGCCTGGACATCGGTACGGCGGTGTTGCTGCGCGAGGTGGACCCGCCGCGCGTGGGAGGGACGTTCCTCGACCTGGGCACCGGCTACGGGCCGATCGCGTGCGCGCTGGCGCTGGAGGCCCCCGAGGCGACGGTGTGGGCGGTCGACGTGAACACCCGGGCGCTGGAGCTGACGGCGGTGAACGCCGAGGCCGCGGGGGTCGGTGACCGGGTTCGTGCGGTGCTGCCGGACGACGTACCGGCCGACCTACGGTTCGACCAGATCTGGTCGAATCCGGCGATCCACATCGGCAAACCGGAGCTGCACAAGATGCTGCTGCGCTGGCTCGCCCGCCTTGCCCCCGACGGCATGGCATGGTTCGTCGTCAGCAAGAACCTCGGCGGCGACTCTCTGCAACGCTGGCTCACCGAGCAGGGCTATCCCTGCGAACGGGTCGGCAGCGCCAAGGGCTTCCGGGTACTGCGTGCAACGAATGCGGGTCGGCACCCGTCCTGAGGGGTATGGAGGCGGTCTTGACGGCAGCGGAGGTGCGCAGGGAGCCGCTCGAGTTCGAGGCGTGGGTCGCGGAGAAGGCCGACGCCTTGCTGCGGTTCGCCTACGTACTGACGGGTGACCGGCACCTGGCCGAGGACGCCGTTCAGGACGCGCTGACGACCGCCTGCGCGCGCTGGGGGCGGGTGAGCCGCGCCGACGACCCCGAGGCGTACGTCAAGCGGATGGTGGTGAACGCGCACATCTCCTGGTGGCGCAGGTTCCGCCGGCGTGAGGCCCCGGTGGACGATCCGGTCCGCACGGCGCGCCCGGTCGGTGACGGTACGGCGGATCGCGCCGAGGCCGAGGCCATCTGGGAGTTGTGCGCCACGCTGCCCGACAAGCAGCGCGCGGCCGTCGTACTGCGGTTCTACGAGGAGCTGTCGTATGCCGAGATCGCGCAGCTGCTGCACTGCGCCGAGGCGACAGCGCGCTCGCACGTCCATCGCGCGCTGGCGTCGCTGAAGACCACGCTGAACACCGAACAGCGAACCGAACGAGGAACGGAAGGAGCCGAGAATGCCTGAGCACGATCCTGAGCAGGAGCTCGGCCCGAAGATCTCCTCGGCGCTGCACAACCAGGCACACAACCAGGCACACAACCAGGCGCACGGCGAAGGGCTGCAGGCGAGTGAGCTGGCCCGGACGGCGCGCCGGCGCGTGCACCGGCGCCGGCAGACCTGGTCCGCGGCCGCCGCCGTGGTGCTGGTGGGCGCGGCGATCGGCGGTGTGTGGAACGTCGCGGGTGGTGACTCACCGACCGCCGGCGGCAGCAGCGAGTCCGCTGCCGGAGCCGACTCCAACAGCAATCCCGTGTCCAAGCCGGGCATCGCGCCGAACGCGGAGCCCACCGGTTGTCCGGCCCAGCACCCGATTCAGCAGGCCCAGGCGCCCAGCGACGTACCGCCGGGCACCGGACTCGACCTGGACACCCCGGTGACCGGTCTGCAGGTGTGCCGCTACGCCACCGCGCCGGGCGGGCTGCTCGGGGAGAAGCAGTTCGGGGCAGCGGAGGCGCAGCAGGTCGTCAACGCGATCAAGGTGCTTCCTGAGCGCAACCCCGGCCTCCCGGTGTTCAAGTGCGCACCACCGGTCTCAAGGCCGGCTGAGTCGATCGTCCTGCGGTTCACCACAGCGGCCGGGGTCAAGGAGATCTGGGTTGTGTACGACGGCTGCACGTCGGCCGGGTTCTTCACCGGGACGCAGACGTACGGGCTGTTCGCCGCGCCGCTGAAGCTGTTCATGAAGGACTCGGTCCGTCCGGCCGGCGGTACCTACCTGAGCGCCCTCAAGGACTGGTAGCTCACTCGGCGCCGCGCTCAGGGCGTTCGGCCGGCCTCAGTGGCCGGACGTTGTCGGGGCGGGCGCCGTCACCGGCCCGGGCGCTGGACTGCCGGCCCGGTGCGGTGTGCGACCACAGGAACCGCTGCAGCTCCGCGATCTCATCCTGGTCCACGGTCGGCTGGTCCACGGTCTGCTGGTCCAGGGTCTGCTGGTCCACGGTCTGCTGGTCCAGGGTCTGCTGGTCTGCGGCCTGCGGCTGGTCCACGGTGTGCGGCTGCCGGCCGGGCAGTCGGTCGTCGTGGTCGTCCATGCTCTCCAGGTTCCCTCATGGCTCTCCAGGCTCCCGCGAAGCTCTGCAGGTTGCCTCGAACTCCGGCCCGAGGGTCTCACGATAACGGGTCGCGTCAGGCTTGCCGGTCCGGTCAGACTGGGGCCATGGGTCACGTGGATGTCGCCGGTGTCGGGTACGAGTTGCCGGACGGGCGGGTGTTGCTGGACGACGTCACGTTCCGCGTCGGCGACGGTGCGAAGGTGGCGCTGGTCGGGGCGAACGGTTCCGGCAAGACGACTCTGACCCGGATCATCGCCGGCGACCTGAAACCGCACAGCGGCAGCATCTCCCGGTCCGGCGGGCTGGGCGTGATGCGGCAGTTCGTCGGTTCGGTGCGCGACGAGTCGACCGTCCGGGACCTGCTGCTCGGGGTGGCGCCGGAGGCGATCCGCGAGGCCGCGGCCAAGCTGGACAAGGCCGAGCTGGCGATGATGGAGGCCGACGACGAGAAGACCCAGCTGCGGTACGCGCAGGCCGTCGCGGACTGGGGCGAGGTCGGCGGGTACGACGCCGAGGTGCTGTGGGACGTCTGTACGACGGCCGCGCTCGGCGTACCGTTCGACCGGTGCCGCTGGCGTGAGGTGAAGACGCTGTCCGGCGGCGAGCAGAAGCGGCTGGTGCTGGAGGCGCTGCTGCGCGGTCCGGACGAGGTCCTGATGCTGGACGAGCCGGACAACTACCTCGACGTACCGGGGAAGCGCTGGCTGGAGGAACAGCTGCGCAACTCCGACAAGACCGTGCTGTACATCAGCCACGACCGGGAGCTGCTGGCCAACACCGCCACCCGCATCGTCACCGTGGAGCTCGGTGCCGCGGGCAACACGGCGTGGACGCACGGGGGCGGGTTCGCGACGTACCACGAGGCGCGGCGGCACCGGTTCGAGCGGTTCGAGGAGCTGCGCAAGCGCTGGGACGAGGAGCACGCCAAGCTGCGCGCCCAGATGCTGATGTACAAGCAGAAGGCGGCGTACAACTCCGACATGGCCTCGCGCTACCGGGCCGCGCAGACCCGGCTGCGCAAGTTCGAGGAGGCCGGTCCGCCGCAGGCGCTGCCGCGCGAGCAGAAGGTCAGCATGCGGCTGACCGGCGGCCGCACGGGCAAGCGGGCCGTGGTGTGCACGCAGCTCGAGCTGACCGGTTTGATGAAGCCCTTCGACCTGGAGGTCTGGTACGGCGAGCGCGTCGCCGTACTGGGTTCGAACGGGTCCGGGAAGTCGCACTTCCTCCGGCTGCTCGCCAACGGCGGTTCGGATCCGGACGTGGAGCACCAGCCCGTGGGCGACGTACAGATCGCGTCCGTGGCCCACACCGGCAACGCCAAGCTGGGTGCGCGGGTGCGGCCCGGCTGGTTCGCGCAGACGCACGAGCACCCGGAGCTGGTCGGCCGGACGCTGCTGGAGATCCTGCACCGCGGGGACGACCACCGTGACGGCATGGGCCGCGAGCTGGCCTCCCGCAAGCTGGACCGGTACGAGCTGGCGCACGCTGCGGAGCAGACGTTCGACAGCCTGTCCGGCGGTCAGCAGGCGCGCTTCCAGATCCTGCTGCTGGAGCTGTCCGGCGCCACCCTACTGCTGCTCGACGAGCCCACCGACAACCTGGACGTCGAGTCGGCCGAGGCGCTGGAGGAAGGCCTGGACTCCTTCGACGGCACGGTCCTCGCCGTCACCCACGACCGCTGGTTCGCCCGCGGCTTCGACCGCTACCTCGTCTTCGGCGCCGACGGCTCGGTCTACGAACCCGACGAACCCGTCTGGGACGAAGACCGCGTCGAACGCGCCCGCTGACCCCAGCGCCGTTTGCTCCTCGGTTCGGCTCGTCCTAGGGGGCTACGCACCAGGCGTCGCGGTAGGCGGACCAGTCGGTGGGGGTGGCGGTGAAGTCGACGTAGAGGGCCAGGCCGAAGTTCTGGCGGGCGTTGTCGGACAGGCCGAGGCGGGCGCCGCGGACTGCGGCGGCGACTGTTTCGGCGTGGGCCCAGTGGGCGAAGTTGTTCTCCTGGTACGCCGGGAGGCCCATCAGCAGGTCGGTGGTCGGCGGAGTGACCTCCAGCGCCAGCTCGGTCTGCTTGGCGACGTAACCGCCGTACAAGGACTCCAGCGGCATCGCGGTGTCGTACGACATCACGGCGATCTGGTTCACCCGCTCGGCGACCTGGCGGAAGTAGTCCTGCGACCACCACTTCTCGATCGGGATCTTGTGCAGGTACCAGAGCGTGTCGATCTGCGGCGCGGCCACCGACAGCGTCGTACCGAGCGCGCGGGTCTCGTCCAGGACGGCGAGGTACCCGGTGGAGCCGGACTGCACCGGCTCGAAGTCGTAGTGGATGCCCTGGAATCCCTGCTGCAGAACGGCGGACGCCGACTCGACGACTCGCCCGCGCACCGCCGCGTCGTCGAGGTTCATCCCGGGGTTCTTGCCCGGTTGGACGATGTCGCCGAGCCAGGCCTGCACGCGAATACCCGGTGCCGCGGCGCGGACCGCCTCGACGAACCAGCGCGCTTTCGGCGACACCTTTGCCAACGGCAACGACCCGTCGTGTTCGAGCGGGCCGGCGTGGACGTACAGGTCGCGGATGCCGGTGTCCTTCAGCTGCTGGGCCAGCGCCGTCACGTCGGCGTCGGTCTTGCGTCCGTCGACCCAGGCGTGGCCGAGCCACAGCGCGTCGTGGTTGCGGGTCCGGGCGGCCGGGTCACCCGCGTAGTGCACGCGCAGCGAGATCGCATACACCGCGAGCGGTACGACGAGCAGCAGCAGCAGGACGACGAAGACCTTCAGGGAGCGCTTGAGGTCCCTTTTCACGGGCGCGGCTTCAGGCCGTCGTAGATCAGCGCCAGCATCCGGTCGCGGGTCTCCGGGTCGAGCTTCGCCGCGGTCGCGCCGCGGGAGGCGCCGACCAGCAACGCATACACCTCGGGCATTTCGGCGTCGGGCCGGACCGCGCCGGCCTTCTGCGCCGCAGTCAGCAATCCGCTGAACGCCTCCCGCATCCCGCGCCCGGCCTCCTGGGCCTCCGCGCCGGCCGCAGCGCCCGCGGCCGACAGCGCCTCCGCGATCGCGAGCTTGGACGCGGACTCCGACACGACCTGGGTGAAGAACTCGAAGAACGCCTTCCCCGGGTCGTCGCCGGCCGCCAGCTCCAGTGCGTGGTCCCGGATCCGCTCCAGCCGCAGCGTCAGAACCGCCTCGAGCAGTTCGGTCTTGGTCGCGAAGTGCCGGAAAACGGTGGCGATGCCGACGCCGGCCAACCTGGCCACATCCTCGGTCGATGCCCCCGGCGACTGTCCGAAGACGTCGTCCGCGGCCGCCATGATCCTGGCCCGGTTGTCCCGCGCGTCTGCTCGCACCCCAAGCTCCCCTCCGTCGCGCTTCCACCCTAGATGATTGATGCACGGCTGGGCCTGGGATCTCAGTGGTCGTAGGCGGTTATGGACCGGAGTACGGGTGCTCCGATTCGGTCGTTGTGCCA
>NZ_JBEZFT010000108.1:0-4472 GCF_040649595.1 Kribbella sp. NPDC048915
GCCCGTGCCTACTGTGCCGCCCATGCCGCCCGTGCCGCCCGTGCCGCCCGTGCCGCCCGTGCCGCCCGTGCCGCCCGTGCCGCCCGTGCCGCCCGTGCCGCCCGTGCCGCGCCTTCTGTGCCGTGGGCTCCGCGCCTTCTGTGTCGTGCGGTGTGAGGGTCAGGTCGGGGGATTGAATGCGGACAGCAGGGTTGCGGTGATGTAGGGCGCTGCTTCGTCGGAGGTGATGCGGCCGGCTTGGATTTCTGTGGCGGCGCCGTGCATCACGTTGTGCATGACGCTGACCAGCCAGGACGTCGGCAGGTCGGTACGGAACACGCCTTCGGCGCGCCCGCGTTCGAGGAGTCGTTCGACGCGCGCCATCGGATCGGCGTGCAGTTCGCGTACGCGGCTGGGCGGCAGCGCGTCCTGCGCGGCGACCAGTAGCGCCCGCCACTGATCCACCAGATGCCAGCTCGACTCGATCAGCCGGGTCAGCGCCTCACGCGGATCTCCGGTCAGATCGACCTTGCCCAGCGTCTCCTCCCCGATCGCGATTGCCTGCACGAAGACCGCCTCGATCAGGTCGGCCCGTGACGGGAAGTGTCCGTACAGCGTGACCCTCCCGACGCCGGCCGCCTTGGCGATCTCCGACGTACTCGCCGCCGGATCCCGACTCAGACACTCGGCCGCCGCGGTCAGGATCGCCGCGATGTTGCGCTGCGCGTCGGCTCGCTTGGTCGCCACCGCCATACCCGCTGCCCGCCTCTCTGCCGGAGCCGCCACCCGAAGATCTCGAATGTCAGTGTATGAATTCCTCTTGTCGAACACCAGTGTACGAGTTACTGTCGTCGAGTAACCCGTACACGCCTGTTCGATTTAAGGACGAGATCATGACTCAACCGGACCCCCGGCGGTGGCGGCTGCTGGGGCTGCTCGCCGTCGCGCAGTTCATGCTGATCCTCGATGTCACCGTGGTGGCGATCGCGCTGCCGAACATCGAGACCGATCTTCAACTCCAGCGGGAGACGCTGACCTGGGTGGTCAGCGCCTACACGTTGATGTTCGGCGGGCTGATGCTGCTCGGCGGTCGCGCCGCCGACCTGTTCGGCTCGCGCCGCATCGTGCTGACCGGCCTGGCAGTGTTCACCCTGGCGTCGCTGGTGACCGGCCTGGCCACCGGACCCGAAATGCTCCTCGGCGGGCGCGTCGCGCAAGGGATCGGTGCCGCGATGCTCTCCCCGGCGGCGCTGTCCGTCGTGACGAAGACGTTCGAAGGCGACGAGCGGAACAAGGCACTTGGCATCTGGTCGGCGATGGGCGGCGGCGGATCTGCCATCGGCGTACTGCTCGGCGGTCTGCTCACCGCGGGGCCCGGCTGGGAGTGGGTGTTCTACATCAACGTCCCGATCGGGCTGATCGTGTTCGGGGCGCTGCTCCGGATGCTGCCGGCCGACCAGCCGAGCGACCAGCCCGGCCGCCTCGACGTACCCGGAGCGCTGCTCGTCACGGCCGGCACCGGTACGGCGATCTACGCGCTGATCAATGCGGGTGACAACGGCTGGTTGTCGGCGACCACGCTCGGCACGCTGGCCGCGGCGCTCGTCCTGTACGGCATGTTCGCCTGGGTGCAGCGCACCGTCCGCTCGCCGCTGATGGACCTGCGGATCTTCACCCGCCGACCGGTCACCGCCGGTACGTTCATGATCCTGGTGGCGACGGCGCTGATGATCTCGATGTTCTTCCTCGGATCCTTCTACCTGCAGCACTTCAAGCAGTACGGCGCTCTGCGCACCGGGCTGCTGTTCCTCCCGGTGGCGCTCGCGGCGATCGTCGGCGCGCAGGTGGCCGGCCATGTCGTCGGGCGGACCGGCGCCCGGCCGATCGCGGTCGTCGGGTTCCTGATCACCGCGATCGGCGTGGCTGCACCGGCGATCTGGGAGGGTGCTGCTGTGATCGTTGCCGGGATGACGGTCGGAACGGTCGGGCTCGGGGCCGCGTTCGTCGCGTCGTCGACCACGACCTTCGCGCAGATCGACTACCGCGAGGCGGGGTTGGCGTCGGGGATTCTGAGCACCTTCCACGAGTTCGGCGCCTCGCTCGGCGTCGCCGTGGTGTCGAGCATCGCCGCGGCCAGCCTGGCCGGGACGGTGTCGACCGGGTTCGCGCGGGGGTTCACGTTCGCGGCGATCACGGCGGCAGTTGCCGCAGTACTTGCGTTGGTCGTCGTACCGGCGTTCAAGCCATTAACAGGAGGGGTCCATGTCCACTGAGATTCGGCGCGCGACGGTCGCGGACGCGGAGACGGTTCACACGATGCTCTGTGAGTTGGCCGACTACCAGGACGAGCGCGTGCACGTGACCGCGACCGTCGAGGACTGGAGGGGTTTCCTCGGACGTGACGAGGTCGTCGTGCTGCTCGCCGAGGTCGACGGGCAGCCTGCCGGGTACGTGTCGTCGCTGCGGCGGCCGTACCTGTGGGGCGGTGGCGACCAGTTGGCGCTCGACGACCTCTACGTCCGGGAGCAGTACCGCGACGGTGGCTTCGGGCGGCAGCTCATGCTGGCACTCGCCCGGCATGCGCTGCCCGACCGACTCCCGATCAGCTGGGGGCTTCGCCTGGCCAACAAAGACGGGTACCGCTTCTACGAGCGCCTCGGCGCCAAGCTGGTCACGAAGACCGTGGCCGGTTGGAGTCCGGACGTGTACGAGCGCCAGTTGAGCGAATAGCCCGCCGCAACGGCACGATCTCGAGCAGACCGCGCTGCTCGAGATCGTGCCGTTCTCACGGGCGAACGTTGTGGTTGCCGGAGAACACGTTTTCCGGATCGTACTCACGCTTCACCGCGGCGAGCCGTTCGTACGTCGCAGCGGGATAGACCGCGGAAACATCGGCGTCGTCCGTTCCGGACAGGAAACTCGCGTACGCACCGTTGACGTGCGGAGTCACCTCGTCCCACAGCTGATTCCACGCCGGACGACCTGCTTCGATCGCGGGCGGCGGGCCAACCTTCGTGGTGATGACCATCAATTCGGCCTGGCGATGCGCGTACGCCGTCGCGTCCGCGGCGACCTGCGCCACCGCCCCGCCGACACTGCGAACGGCGATCACGGGCGCGCCCTTCGCGGCACCCGCAGCAGCGAGCAGACGCAGTACGTCAGGCACGGATTCCGTGTCGACAAAGGCACTTCGAGTCACGATGTTGATCCCTGGTGGCGGCACCATGCCGTCGACGAGCACCTCGGCGTACGGCGTCAGCGCGACCTCGTCGGCGATCACGGTACCGAGGGCGCGGATCGGATCGATCGCCTGCGCGGCACGATCCGCGTCGTCCCCGTCGTACGCGATCTCGATCTCCAGCGGCGCCTCGGGTCCGCCGAGGAACGGGTTGGCGAACGATGCGGTCGACGTCAGTTCGGCGGGCGCGGTCCGCAGGTACTCCGCCCAGCGCGGCAGTACCTCCGCGATCTCGCCGGCCGGAAAGCTCAGCTTTCCGAAGAAGATGTCGGTCGTCGGGTGCGCCGCGAACTCGAACGCGGTCACGATTCCGAAGTTTCCACCGCCACCGCGCACCGCCCAGAACAGCTCGGCGTTCTCGTCCGCGGACGCCCGAACCACCTCACCGGCCGCGGTCACCAGCTCGACGGCGGTCAGGTTGTCGAGCGCCAGCCCGTACTTGCGTACCTTCCAGCCGATGCCGCCGCTCAGCGTCAGTCCGCCGACGCCGACGCTCTTCGTGTCACCCGACGAGATCGCCAGCCCGTGCGGCGCGAGCGCTGCCGCGACCTGCCCCCAGGTGGCGCCGCCGCCGATCCGGACGACATGCTTCTCCTTGTCGACGACCTCGACCTCCGCCAGCTTGCCCAGGTCGATCACCACGCCGCCGTCGTTCGTCCCGAATCCCGGGAACGAATGTCCACCGCCACGCACCGCGACCTTCAGCCCGCTGGTCGCCGCGTATTTGATCGCCGCGCGGACGTCCTCGACGCTCGACGGCTTCAGCACGTACGCCGGGCTCCCACCGACCAGTACGGTCCGGCTCGCCGCGTCGTACCCGGAGTCCTCCGGCCCGACAACCTCGCCACCAAATCCTTCTACCACTGTGCTCATGATGTTCCTTCGCGTCGCTCTCACCGAACAAACACCTGACGTCCACCGCCGCCCGACTGTGACGTGACCAAGCAGACATCACAAACGACCGGCCTGTTTCGTCTGGGATCTGCTGTCGTTCCGAGTTCCGCGGGCGCTGCTCCGGGTCGCGGCGAGTGGGACCGACTGCGGTGGGTGTGAACAGACTGTGGTGGGTGTGGACCGGCTGTGGTGGGTGTGGACCGGACGTGGGGGGTGGGGCGCACCGGGAGCGGGCCGTTCGTTGTAGTGGGCCGGGACACCATGCGGTGGGCTGCGACAGGAAATAGCGGGTGCAGGCCCGCCACGGCTTGTTCACGCGCCCGGCAGTTGGCGCGTGGCGGGGGCGGGTGAGCCGCCGGGT